>NZ_BAAGXT010000023.1:0-90630 GCF_054779695.1 Nocardiopsis coralliicola
GGTGTCGCGGCGGTCTGCGCCGCAGCGCCGGCGGCGGCGCCGCCCGGCAGCGTCAGCCCGGCCTCGGAGAGCCGCTGCTCAGCGGCGTCGGCGGCCGCGACGGCGGCGCGGCGGTCCTCGTCGGAGGGGCCGGATCCGGCGAGCGCCCCGGACAGGCGCGCATCGGCGGCAGCCAGCCCCTGCTGGGCGCGGAGCACGCCCGCTGCGTCGGTACCGGCGGCGACCGCCGGCGCGTGGTGCAGCGTGCGGGACAGGGCCGCGGAGAGCGCGATGCCGCGGTCGGCGGCCGAGCCGTAGGAGTCGGCCGCCTCGGTCGCCGGCAGCTCGCCGGCGATCACGCCGGAGCGGAGCGTGCCGAGCCCGGCGAGCGCGGAGTGGAAGGATGCCGCGGCCTCCGCCGTACCGGGGTCGTCGGCGCTGCGGAGCCGGCCGCCGGATGCGTCCAGGGCAGACACCGCGGAGTCGGTGGTCTCGGCGGCGGAGCGCAGGGCGCTGAGCCGCTCGGCTCCGGGCGCGGCGAGGTGCTCGGCGGCGAGCCGCCGCTCGGTCTGCAGCGCCGCGAGGACCTCGGCGACGGCGGCGCCCTCCTCGGCGTCCCGAGCGCCGAGGTGGAGCGCGGCGGCGTAGCCGGCAGCCACGGCGCCGAGCAGTGCGAACAGCGCGAGGAACGTGGCGCCCGGGATCAGCACGATCCCGCGGAGCTGCGCCCTGATCCCGCGCCGGCCCTCCTCCGGTTGCCTCATCGCCCCCTCCTCTGCGGCCCGCCCTCCGCCCGCCTCCGGCACCCATAACCCTGGGTGCGGAGGCGGACACGGAAGGTACCCGCGGAGTCAGGACGCTACCGCATCGGCCGCCGCCGCGCGGCGGTTCGCCGGGATCAGCCGAGACGGGCCCGGTGTGCGGTGGTTGCGGCGCGCACCGCGGCGAGCTGCTCGGCGACCCGCGCCGGGGCGGTGCCGCCCTTGGCGTCGCGGGAGGCGAGCGAACCGGGCACGGTGAGCACCTCGCGCACGTCCGGCGCCAGGTGCGGCGAGATCTTCGCGAAGTCCTCGTCGCTCAGATCGGGCAGGTCGACGCCGCGCTCCTCGCAGGCGCGCACACAGGCGCCGGCGATGTCGTGCGCCTCGCGGAACGGGACGCGGCGGCGCACCAGCCACTCCGCGATGTCGGTGGCGAGCGAGAAGCCCTGCGGCGCGAGCGACTCCATCCGCTCGCGGTGGAAGGTCAGGGTGGCGACCATTCCGGTGAAGGCGGGCAGCAGGAGGCGGAGCGTGTCGACGGCGTCGAACACCGGCTCCTTGTCCTCCTGCAGGTCGCGGTTGTACGCGAGCGGGAGGCCCTTGAGCGTGGTGAGCAGCCCGGCGAGGTCTCCGACGAGCCGGCCGGCCTTGCCGCGGGCGAGCTCGGCGATGTCGGGGTTCTTCTTCTGCGGCATGATCGACGAGCCGGTGGAGTAGGCGTCGTCGAGGGTGACGAAGGAGAACTCCTTGGTGGCCCAGAGGATGACCTCCTCGGCCAGCCGGGACAGGTCGACGCCGGCCATCGCGGCGGTGAAGCCGAACTCGGCCACCACGTCGCGGGCGGCGGTGCCGTCCACGGAGTTGGGCGCGGAGTCGGTGAAGCCCAGCTCGGCGGCGACGGCCTGCGGGTCGAGGCCGAGCGACGTGCCGGCCAGGGCGCCGGAGCCGTAGGGCGAGACGGCGGCGCGGCGGTCCCAGTCAGCGAGCCGCTCCACGTCGCGCAGCAGCGGCCAGGCGTGCGCCAGCAGATGGTGGGCGAGCAGGATCGGCTGCGCGTGCTGCAGGTGGGTGCGGCCGGGCATGGCCGTGTCGCCGGCTGCTTCGGCCTGGTCGGCGAGCGCGTCGACGAGGTCGAGGAGCTCGGTGGCGATGCCCCGGCCCTCCTCGCGCAGGTACATCCGCACAAGGGTGGCGATCTGGTCGTTGCGGGAGCGGCCGGCCCGCAGCCGTCCGCCGAGTTCGGGGCCGACGCGCTCGATGAAGCCGCGCTCCAGCGCGGTGTGCACGTCCTCGTCCTCCAGGACGGGGGTGAACGCGCCGGAGGCGACATCGGCCTCCAGCCGGTCCAGCCCCGCCAGCATCGCGGCCAGCTCGTCGTCGGTGAGCAGGCCGGCGCCGTGCAGCACGCGCGCGTGGGCGCGGGAGCCGGCGATGTCCTGGCGGGCCAGCCGCCAGTCGAAGTGCGTGCTCAGCGAGAGCCGCGCGAGGGCGTCGGCCGGGCCGCCGGAGAAGCGGCCCCCCCACAGCCGGGTGACCTCAGGGTCGCTCACGTTCGGGTGTCCTTTTCTGGTCCGGGTTCGGGCGGTGCCTGGCCGCCGGGTGCCGGGTCGGCGCCCTGGCGGTCGGCACTCCGGTCGGCGCGGCCGGGGCCGCTGCGGTCGGCCAGCCGGAGCAGGGCCGCCGCGAGGTCCGCGCCGCCCGCCGGGTCGCGGGAGACCACCAGGATGGTGTCGTCGCCGGCGATGGTGCCGAGGATGGCGCGGAAGTCGGTGTGGTCGATCGCCGAGGCGAGGTACTGCGCGGCGCCCGGCGGGGTGCGCACGACCACCATGTTGGCGGACGCCTCGGCCGAGACGAGGAGCTCTTCGGCGATCCGGGTGAGGCGGGATCCGGCCGCGGGGCCCAGCTCCAGGTCCTCGTCGCCGCCACCGGCGCGCTGTACGCGCTCGCCGCCCTCGCCGGGGAGCTGGTACACCAGGTCGCCCTCCGGGGTGCGGAGCTTGACGGCGCCGAGCTCGTCCAGGTCGCGGGAGAGGGTGGCCTGGGCGACGTGTACCCCGGCCTCGGCGAGCAGCCGGGCGAGTTCGCTCTGCGAGCGGACACTGCGGCCGCGCAGCACGCCGGCGATGCGGGCGTGCCGTGCGGCCTTGGTCATCGGCGCCGACGCGCTCACGCGGCGCCGCTTCCTCGGTGCCCGGCCCGGTCGAGCAGGAAGCACAGCAGCGCCTTCTGCGCGTGGCGGCGGTTCTCGGCCTCGTCCCAGACGGCGGACTGCGGGCCCTCCAGCACGGCTTCGCTGATCTCCTGGCCGCGGTAGGCGGGCAGGCAGTGCAGCACGATCGCGCCGGTGCCGGCCGCCGCGAGCAGGTCGTCGTCGATGGCGTAGGGGCGGAACGGGGCGACGCGGTCGGCGGCTTCGCCCTCCTGGCCCATGGAGGTCCAGGCGTCGGTGGCGAGGACGTCGGCGCCTTCGGCTGCGGCGCGGGCGTCGCCGGTGACCTCGACCGAGCCGCCGGTCTGGGCGGCGATCGCGCGGGCCCGCTCGACGATGCCGGCGTCGGGCAGGTAGCCCGCGGGGGCGGCGATGCGGACGTGCATGCCGGCGGTGGCGCCGCCCAGCAGGTAGGAGTGGGCCATGTTGTTGGCGCCGTCGCCGAAGTAGGCGAGGACGAGCCCGGCGGTACGGCCCTTGTGCTCGCGGACGGTCTGCAGGTCGGCGAGGATCTGGCAGGGGTGGTAGAGGTCGGAGAGCGCGTTGACCACGGGCACGCTGCTGTGCGCGGCCATCTCGTCCAGGCCGGCCTGGGCGTAGGTGCGCCACACGATGGCCTCGGCCTGGCGGTCGAGGACCCGGGCGGTGTCGGCGATGGGCTCGCCGCGGCCCATCTGACTGGACTGGGCGTCGATGACGAGCGGCTGGCCGCCCAGGTCGGCGATGCCCACCGAGAAGGACACCCGGGTGCGGGTGGAGGCCTTGTCGAAGAGGACGGCGACGGTGCGCGGCCCCTCCAGCGGGCGGCGGGCGAAGCGGTCCCGCTTCAGCTCGGCGGCGAGGTCGAGCACCTCGGCCTGCTCTGCGGGGGTGAGGTCGTCGTCGCGGAGGAAGTGCCTCAGGGCGGTCGGGGTCGGGCTGTTCATGCGGTCACCTCGTCGAGGATGGCGGGCAGCGCGCCGGTGAACTCCCGGGCTTCGGCTGCGCTGAGGATGAGCGGCGGCGCGAGCCGCAGGGTGGCGGGGCCGACGGCGTTCACCAGGAATCCGTGCCGGGCAGCGGCTGCCTGGACCCGGGCGGCGGCGTCGGGGGCGTCGGAGTCGAGCTCGACGCCGAGCCACAGGCCGGCGCCGCGGACCCCGCTGATCAGGGGGTGGCCGCAGGTGCGGATGCCGTCGGCGAGCGCGGCGCCGACCGCGGACACGCTGCCGAGGAGTCCGGAGTGCTCGATGCGGTCGAGGACGGCGTTGGCGGCGGCCGCGGCCACCGGGTTGCCGCCGAACGTCGATCCGTGGTCGCCCGGGGCGAACGCCTGGGCGTAGCGGCCGAAGCCGATGCAGGCACCGATGGGCAGTCCCCCGCCGAGGCCCTTGGCGAGCGTCAGGATGTCCGGGCGCACGCCGGATGCCTGGTGGGCGAACCAGTGGCCGGTGCGGCCGACGCCGCTCTGGATCTCGTCGAGGATGAGCGCGGCGCCGGCGGCGTCGCAGGCCTCGCGGGCCCGAACCAGGTAGTCCTCCGGCGGGACGACGACGCCGGCCTCGCCCTGGACCGGCTCCAGGACGACGGCGGCGACCGAGGCGTCCACGGCCTTCTCCAGCGCCGCGGCGTCGCCGAAGGGCACGAAGCGGACCTCGGTGCCGAACGGGCCGAAGGGGGCCCGGATGGCGTCCTTGCCGGTGAGGGCCAGCGCTCCGGAGCTGCGGCCGTGGAAGCCGCTCTCGGCGGCGACGAACACGGGGCGCTCGCTGCCGGCGGCGCGCTTGGCGAGCTTGAGGGCGGCCTCGTTGGCCTCGGTACCGGAATTGGCGAGGAAGACGCGGGCCGAGTCGTCGCCGGCCAGTCCGATCAGGCGCTCGGCGAGGGCGACGGCGGGCTCGTTGACGTACAGGTTGGAGGTGTGCGCGATGCGCCGCACCTGGTCGGCGACCGCGCCGGCCAGGCCCGGGTCTCCGTGGCCGAGCGCGGAGACCGCGATACCGCCGACGAGGTCGAGGTAGGTCTTGCCGTCGGCGTCGGTGACGCGGCAGCCCTCGCCGGAGGCCAGTGCGATCGGCGGCACACCGTAGTTGGGCATCAGGGCGGCGGCGTAGCGCTGCTGCAGCTGAGCGGTGGCGGTTGCGGCGGCGCTGCCTGCGCCGCCGTTGCTGGTGCTGCTCATCCGGCGGCTCCCGGGGTCGGATCGGGGATGACCATGGTGCCGATGCCGTCGTTGGTGAACACTTCGAGCAGCATCGCGTTGGGGGTGCGGCCGTCCAGGACGTGGGCCTGCGGCACGCCGCCGCGCACCGCGTGCAGGCACGCCTCCATCTTGGGCACCATGCCGCTGGACAGCCGGGGCAGCATGGCCTGCAGCTCGTCTGCCGTGAGCCGGCTGATCAGCTCCTCGCAGGCGGGGTAGTCGGCGTAGAGGCCCTCGATGTCGGTGAGCATGATCAGCTTGCTCGCGCCGAGCCCGACGGCGAGCGCCGCGGCGGCGGTGTCGGCGTTGACGTTGTAGACGCCCTGGGCGCCGCCGACCGGCTCGCCGGTCCCGGGCGCGCCCGCGGTGCCCGGGGTGGCGGCCCCTTCGCCGGCGACAGCGGCGATGCTGGACACGACGGGGATGCGGCCGTCGTCGAGGAGGGTGGCGATGACGCCGGGGTCGACGCGGGTGACTTCGCCGACCAGGCCGATGTCGACCGGTTCGCCGTCGACGAGGGCGGGCTTGCGCTCGGCGGTCATCAACCGGGCGTCCTCACCGGAGATGCCGACGGCGAACGGGCCGTGCCGGTTGATCCGGCCGACGATGTCCCGGTTCACCTGGCCGACCAGCACCATCCGGACGATGTCCATGGTGGCCTCGTCGGTGACCCGCAGGCCGCCGGCGAAGCGGCTCTCGAGTCCGACGCGTTCGAGGTGGGCCTTGATCTGCGGCCCGCCGCCGTGCACGACGACCGGGCGCAGCCCGGCGTAGCGCAGGAAGACCACGGTCTCGGCGAAGCGGTCCTGCAGGGCGGGGTCGGTCATGGCGTTGCCGCCGTACTTGACGACGACGGTGCGGCCGTGGAAGCGGCTCATCCAGGGCAGCGCTTCAATGAGGGTGGCGGCCTTGTCGAGGGCCTGTGAGCGCGAGTTCATGAGCTGTACGCCGAGTTCTCGTGGACGTAGTCGGTGGTCAGGTCGGTGGTCCAGACGGTGGCCGAGGCGCTGCCCGCGGACAGGTCGACGACGACGTGCACGTCGCGGCCGGTCAGGTCGACGCGGGAGCGGTCCTCGCCGACGCCGCCCTTGCGGCACACCCAGACGCCGTTGATGGCGACGTCGAGCTGGTCCGGCTCGAAGGCGGCTGCGGTGGTCCCGACGGCCGCCAGCACCCGGCCCCAGTTGGGGTCCTCACCGAAGACGGCGCACTTGAAGAGGTTGTTGCGGGCGACGGCGCGGGCGGCCTCGACGGCGTCGTCCTCACTGGCGGCGCCGACCACCTCGACCGCGATCGACTTGGAGGCGCCTTCGGCGTCGGCGATCATCTGCCGGGACAGGTCGGCGCAGACCTCGCCGAGCTGCTCGGCGAAGGCGGCCTCCTCCGCTGGCCCGGTGACGGCGGTGCCGGATGCGCCGGAGGCCATCAGCAGCACGGTGTCGTTGGTGGACATGCAGCCGTCGGCGTCGACCCGGTCGAAGGTGCGGGCGGTGGCGGCGCGCAGCAGCCGGTCGCACTGCTCGGCGGTGAGGTCGGCGTCCGTGGTGACCACGGCGAGCATGGTGGCCAGGGACGGTGCGAGCATCCCGGCGCCCTTGGCCATGCCGCCGACGGTGTAGCCCGCAGCCCGGCGGAACGCGATCTTGGCGACGGAGTCGGTGGTGCGCACGGCGTCGGCGGCGTTCAGGCCGCCGTCCCGGGTGGCTGCGGCGAGCGCGGCGTCGACTCCGGGCAGCAGCGCGTCCATCGGCAGCCGCTCGCCGATGAGGCCGGTGGAGCAGACGGCGATCTCGGCGGCGGAGTCGCCCAGGGCGGCGGCGGCGCGCTCGGCGGTGGTGTGCGTGTCGGCGAAGCCGGGGGCGCCGGTGCAGGCGTTGGCGCCGCCGGAGTTGAGCACGGCGGCGCGGACGCGGCCGCCCTTGGCCACCTGGCGGGTCCACTGGACCGGCGCGGCCTGCACGCGGTTGCGCGTGAAGACGGCCGCTGCGGCGCGCGACGGGCCGTCGTTGACGACGACGGCGACGTCGCGGGCGCTGCCGTCCTTGAGGCCGGCGGCGACGCCTGCGGCGCGGAAGCCGCGGGGTGCGGTGACGCTCACGGTGGACCTTTCAGTGTCGTCCGGATCGGTGCGGGGTGGCGGGCGGGCTCAGGGGGCGACCGCGGCGGTGGGCAGGCCGGTGCCCTCGCCGAGGCCCAGGGCGATGTTGGTGCTCTGCACGGCGCCGCCGGCGGTGCCCTTGGTGAGGTTGTCGAGCGCAGCGCAGGCGACGATGCGGCCCGCGTCGGCGTCGACGGCGACCTGGACGGCGGCGGTGTTGGCGCCGAGCGTCATCCCGGTGGTGGGCCACGCGCCCTCGGGCAGCAGGCGGACGAAGGGCTCGTCGGCGTAGTGCCGCTCGTAGGCGGCGCGGACCTGCTCTGCGGTGGCGCCCGGGGCGAGGCGGGCGGTGCAGGTGGCCAGGATGCCGCGGGGCATGGGGGCGAGCACCGGGGTGAAGCTGAGGGTGACCGGGTCACCGGTGAGGCGGGAGAGGTTCTGGATGATCTCGGGGGTGTGCCGGTGGACGCCGCCGACGCCGTACGGCGAGACCGAGCCCATGGCTTCGCTGCCGAGCAGGTGCGGCTTGAGCGATTTGCCGGCGCCGGAGACGCCGGTGACGGCGACGACGACGATGTCCTCGGGCAGGGCGAGGCCGTCGGCGACGGCCGGCAGCAGGCCGAGAGTGGCGGCGGTGACGTGGCAGCCGGGGACGGCGATGCGCCGGGCGCCGGCCAGGGCGCCGCGCTGGCCGGGCAGTTCGGGCAGGCCGTAGGGCCAGGTGCCGGCGTGCGGGCCGCCGTAGAAGCGCTCCCAGGCGGCGGGGTCGGTGAGCCGGAAGTCGGCGCCGCAGTCGACGACCAGGGCGCTGTCGCCGAGGGCCTCGGCGATCTCGGCGGAGCGCCCGTGCGGCAGGGCGAGGAAGACGACGTCGTGGCCGGCGAGGACCTCGGGCGTGGTCTCGGCGAGGACCCGGTCGGCGAGGGAGGCGAGATGCGGCTGGTGCTCGCCGAGGCGGGTGCCGGCGTTGCCGCCGGCGGTCAGCGCGCCGATCTCGATCTCGGGGTGGCCCTCGAGCAGCCGGAGCAGCTCCCCTCCGGCGTATCCGCTCGCTCCGGCGATCGCGGCGGTGTAGGCCATGGTCATCCTCCTCGGATGGTGCGCGGTGCGCTGCGGAGTCGGTGTCCATCATGCCGACGACTGCAAATTTATGCAAATCAATGGATACTCTATCGGTCCGCATTCGCTCGCCGCTCCCCCGCCCCCGGGCACACGCGGTGGTACCGCCGGGGCGGCACCGCACCGGCACCACGCCGGCCCCGGCCCGCTCACGGACGCCGCGGAGAAACGATCGCCCAGGACCGCCGCCGCCGCAACGGCCCCGGCCTCTCGGCGGGCCGGGCGAAGAGTCCCCGGGCAGGCTGTCCCCAGGCAGGCTTCCGGCCCGCTTGGGCGCACGGGGAAGACTGCGGGGAACTGCACCGGCGGAGGCGGCACCCGGCCCGGGCGGGGACGAAGGCCCGGCGCTGTGACGCGGTCCGGCTGGTCCGGCCGGTCCGGCCGCGGCGGCCTCCGGTTCAGCGGGCCCCGGCGCGGCCCGTGGTCCGCGCGCTGCGCGGTGCTCCGGCCCTGTGGCCGGCGCCGCCGGCTCAGCCGGGGCGGGAGGTGCCGGAGGGGCTGTCCGCCGCGGCCTCGGAATCGGAACCGGCAGCTCTGCCGGGCGGCTCAGCGGGGCGTGCAGACTCTGCCGCCGGCTCCGCGTCCGGAACCCCGGCCGGCTGGTCGGTCTCCGGCTCCTCGGCCGACGCTGGCCCGGGTGCTGCTTCCGGTGCGGGTGCGGCGCAGCCGGCGCGCTCCGCGGCGGTGCTGCTCCCGGTCGGCACCGGCGCCCCTGCCCGGACCTCTTCCGGTGCATCCGCGGCGGCGCCCGGCTCGGCGGCCGCGCGCTCCGCTGCGCGGCGGGCGAGGCCGGCGTGCAGGCTGCGGGCCAGGGTGCGGGCGGTCCGGTCCTGTCCAGACCAGGGCAGCCGGGTGAGCGCGGTGCGCTCGCCCCGGACCAGGTCGCGCAGCGTGCGCCCGGCGAGGTTGGCGAAGACCGCGCCGTTGCCGGAATAGCCCCCGGCCCAGGCGAGGCCGGTGGCGGGATCGAAGCCGAGCCGGGGCCGGCGGTCGTCGGGCACCCCCGCGACGCCCGCCCAGGCATGGGCGATCGGAACCGCGGCGGCGGCCGGGAACAGCCGGGCCAGGGCCCGCCACAGCGATGCGATCGATGGAGGCGCGGCAACATCGTCGGCACCGCGGAAGGGGGTGCCGGGGCCCGCCACCGCGAGCCGGCCGTCGGCGGTGCGCCGCGCGACGACCGCGGACTCGCCGGCATCGCCGAGTACGGCGGTGCCATCCCAGCCGAGCTCTTCCCACAGGCCGTCGTCCATCGGCTCGGTGGCGATCACCGCGCCGGGCCGGGCGCGCCAGCGGCGCGGGCCGTCACCGAGCGGGTCGGAGTAGCCGTCGGTGGCGCGCAGGACCACGTCGGCGCGGATCGTTCCGGCCGCGGTGGCCGCAGCGGGCCGCCGGCCGTCGCCGGCGGGGTGGATGCGGGTGACCGGAGTGTCCTCGAAGATGCGGCCGCCGCGCCGCTCCACGGCGGCGGCGAGCCCTCCGATGAGCCGGGCGGGGTCGGTGCGGCCGGCGTGCGGGGTGAAGGCGGTGGCGAGCGCGCCGATCCGCGGCCGCTGCGGCGATCCGCGGTCGACGAGGTGGAGGTCCTCGGGCCAGTACCCCCACTGCTGGAGCCGCTCGACCCGGGCGGTGAGCCGGTCCCGCTGCTCGGGGTCGGTGGCGGCGAAGAGCATGCCGCCCTTCGCGGTGCCGGCGTCGATGCCCTCCTCCGCGGCGGCTCCGGCCACTTCGTCCACGGAGGCCATCAGCGAGCGCTGCAGCGCGACGGCGGCGCCCTTGCCGTGGTCGGCGGCGTACTGCTCGTGCTCGGCGGGGAGGTCGGCGGTCAGCAGGCCGGCCCCGCGGCCGGCCGCCCCCGAGCCGGCGAATGCGCGCTCGCACACGGCGACGCGGAGCGAGGGATCGGCGCGCAGCAGGTAGTAGGCGGTCCACAGGCCGGTGAAGCCGGCGCCGACGATGCACACGTCGTAGTCGCCGGGGCCGGGCAGCGGGGGGCGCCGGACGGCGGGGGCGTCGCGGTACCAGAGGGATACCCCCCCGTTGCGGAACTCCTCCGAGCGGGGAACGGCGCGCATCTCGGCCGCACTGGTGAAGAGTCTCACCCGGCCAGGCTAGCGGCGTCCCTGATGGACCGGGCCAACCGGGACAGGGTCTGCAGCCCGTCGGTGCCGACGACGCCGACCACGTGCTCGCGCAGCAGAGCGGCGTGCCGGCGCTTGGCTTCGGCGGTGAGCGCGGCACCGGACTCGGTGAGCGCGGCGTAGACGACGCGGCGGTCGTCGGCGCAGGATTCGCGGACCAGGTAGCCCTTGCGCTCCAGGCGGTCGGCGAGCTTGGTGAAGCCGCCGCTGCTCAGGTGGACTTCGCGGGCGAGCACGCTCATCGGCAGCCGCTGGCCGGGCGAGCGCTGGAGCCGGATGAGGACGCCGAACCAGGGGCCCGGCATGTCCTCGCCGCTGGGATCCACCCCGGCGAGCAGCACCGGCTCGGCGGCGTCCACCGCCTCGATCAGCAGCCCCCAGGCGGTGATGAGTTCATCGTCCGACAGGCCCTCGCTGCTGGTCATCGCCGCACCCCTCCCCCGTTCGCCGATGTAAACATCTTCCTCGAAAAGAAAACGTCGTGCAAACAGCGGGGACGTCCGGTACCGGCCGCAGGGCCCGGACACACGTGCGGCGGCGCCCGCACCACCGGGCGCCGCCGTTGCGGACTGCGGGTCAGCCGCGCTGCGGCACCCGTGCGGCGACCGCATCGATTGCGCCGCGCAGTGTGGCGGTGAGGTGCTCGATCTGCTCCCAGGTGACGATCAGCGGCGGCGAGATGAGCAGCGCGGTGGGCACCGCCCGCAGGATGACGCCGCGGGCCCGCGCCTCAGTGAAGATGTCGGCGGTGGTGATGCCGTCCTGCAGCGCCTCCTCGGTCAGCTCGACGGCGCCCATGACGCCGGTGCCCGAGCGGACC
Organism: Nocardiopsis coralliicola; assembly: GCF_054779695.1. Taxonomy (NCBI): domain Bacteria; kingdom Bacillati; phylum Actinomycetota; class Actinomycetes; order Streptosporangiales; family Nocardiopsidaceae; genus Nocardiopsis; species Nocardiopsis coralliicola. Next base: position 11,313 of record NZ_BAAGXT010000023.1, read on the forward strand.
TCGCGGACCAGCGGGTGGTCCTCCAGGGTGCGCAGGGCGCCGTCCAGGTGGGTCTCGACCTCCCGGGAGGCGGTGAACAGGTCCTCCCGCTCCAGGATGTCGAGGTTGGCCAGGGCGGCGCTGGAGCAGGCGGCGTGCCCGGCGTAGGTGGTGCCGTGGTGGAACGGGTTGCCGGGCGCGTCCCAGAACGGCGCCGCGATCTGCCCGGAGGCCACGACCCCGCCCAGCGGCAGGTACCCGCTGGAGACGCCCTTGGCGAACACGATCATGTCCGGGCGGACGCCGAACCGCTCGATGCCGAACCAGTCGCCGAGCCGCGCGAATCCGCAGATGATGGAGTCGACGATGAACAGCACGCCGTGCCGGCGGCAGATGCGCTCGATCTCCTCGAAGTAGCCGGGGACCGGCGCGTGCACCCCGCCGGAGCCGATGACCGGCTCGGCGAAGAACGCGGCCACCCGGTCGGCGCCGACGCGGAGGATCTCCGCTTCGACGGCGGCGGCGGAGTCGTGCGGGACCACGGACGTGTCGGGGTCGCCCGGGCCGAAGCCGGCGCGGAACCGGTCCATCCCGATCATGCTGGTGCCCAGGCCGTGCAGGCCGTGGTAGCCGTTGGTGCGCGAGATGAGGTGCGTCCGGCCGGGCTGCCCGAGCGCCGCGAAGTAGCGCCGGGCGAGCTTGGCGGCGGTCTCGATGGATTCGCCGCCGCCGCAGCTGAGGATGACCCGGGCGTCGGAGACCGGCGCGTGGGCGGCGAGGCGCTCGCTGAGCTGCAGCGCCGGCGTGTTGGCGAAGTCGCCGTAGACCGCGTAGGTCTCCAGGGAGCTCATCTGCCGGTACACGGCGTCGGCGATCTCGGCGCGGCCGTGCCCGACGTTGCAGTACCAGAGGCTGGCCGTGCCGTCGAGGTAGCGGTCGCCGTTCTCGTCCCACAGCCAGACGCCCTCGCCGCGGGTCACCGTGAACTTCGGGCCCTGGGAGACCCGGTGCATATCCGAGAAGGTGTGCCAGAAGCGCCCGGGCTCCGGCGTGTCGGTGGGGTGGTGCGCATACGAAACCACTGTTTCGGTCATAGGACGACCTCCGAGCCAGCTGGTGCGTGCCGTGCACGCAGAAAACGCCGAATGAAACAGCTGTTCCGCGAAGCCCCGGGAGCCCGGTTCGCGGCAGGTGTCTGCAGGCTAAGCTCGCGGAGCGCTCGGGTTCAAGAGACGAAACAAGAAATACTCCCCCGATTTACAGCGAGCATGCGCACTACCCTTCCGCGATCCCCAAAAAACACGCTCCGACCTGCGAAAACATGGGCGAAAAAGTTTTCTGCGCACGACTTGAAGTCGGCGCGAAACGGGTCCGGCGGGGGTCGGGGCGACCCGCCGGAGTGGCGTGCCGCCACCCGCATCGGCGCCGCCCCCTCCGGCAATCACCGGACGGTAACGGGAGCGCATTCCGCGGCAAAGCGCACCGGGGGCGCGGCGGTTCTCTGCGGCACGGCGCAAAAGAAGCCGCCGGCCCGCCGTCCCCGCCCCGGTGCGGGGGCGGGCGGCGGGCCGGCGGTGCACAGGCGGCGCCCGGCGCGGCCGTCCGGTCAGGAGCGGAGCGCGGCGCCGGTCCGGCGGGCGGCCTCGGCGACGGCCGCGTCGCGCGCAGCGCCGGCCTCCTCCGCGGTCAGGGTCCGGTCCGGCGCGCGGAACCGGAGCGTGTAGGCGAGGGACTTGCTCCCCTCCCCCACCTGGGCGCCGGTGTAGACGTCGAACAGGCGCACCTGCTCCAGCAGCGGCCCCGCGCCGCCGCGCAGCGCGGCCGCGACCTCGCCGGCCGGGACGCCGGAGCCGACGACGAGCGCGACGTCCTGGGTGGCAACCGGGTAGGTGGAGATCTCCGGCGCCCGCGGCGGCGCGGCAGCGGCGACCAGCGCGTCGGCGTCGAGCTCCATCGCCGCGGTGCGCTCCGGCAGCCCCAGGGCCGCGGTCACCCGCGGATGCAGCTCGCCCGCGTGGCCCACGAGGACCTCGCCGTCCGGCGTGGCGGCATAGAGCGCGGCGCAGCGCCCCGGGTGCCACGGCGCGCGCTGGGCGGCACGCGCCGAGAGCGCCAGCCCGGCGGCGGCCGCCGCGGCGATCGCGGCGGCGATCGCGTCGGCGAAGTCGGCCGGGCGGCCCGCGCCCCACCATCCGTCCGGCAGCCGGAGCCCGGCGAGCACCGCTGCAACGTGCAGCGGCTGCGCGGGCAGCGCCGCGTCGACGGCGGCCCGCTCGGCGGCATCCGGCGCACGGTCGACCCCCGGCAGCGGCGCGCGCTCCGGCGCACCGGCAACCGGATGGAACACCCGGGCGCTCTCGTACAGCGCGACGTCGGCGGTGCCGCGCCCCACGTTGCGCACCAGGGCCTTCAGCAGGCCCGGGAGGAGCGTGGTCCGCAGCAGCGGCTCGTCGTCGTTGAGCGGATTGGACAGCCGCACCGCACTGCGCCGCGCGTCGTCGGCGGGCAGCTGGAGCGCGTCGAAGTCGCGCTCGCCGGTGAACGGGTAGTTCAGCACCTCGGTGTGGCCCGAGGCAGCCAGCGCCCGCCCGATCGCCCGCACCCGGCGCTGCGCCGGCGAGAGCCCGCGGCCGGCCGGCGCGCGCGGCGGCACCGAGGGGATGTTCTCGTAGCCCTCAAGCCGGACGACCTCTTCGACCAGGTCGTTCGGGTCGGTGAGGTCGGAGCGCCAGGTGGGCGGCGCCACCGAGAGCGGGCCGCTGCCGGTGACCGTGCAGCCGACCTGCTCCAGCCGCGCGGTGACCGCCGCCTGCGGGTAGTCGACGCCCGCGATCCGCCCGGGCAGCCCGGGGTCCAGGGTGATCGCCGCGGGCGGCGCGGTGGTGTCGATGCGGGTGGCGCCGGGCTCGGCGGCGGCGCCGCCCAGTTCGGCCAGCAGTCGGACCGCCCGTTCGGCGGCGACCGGCTGCAGGGCGGAGTCGACGCCCCGCTCGAACCTGCGGGAGGACTCCGAGGAGAGCTGGTGGCGCCGCGACGCGCGGGCGATGTGCACGGCGTCGAAGTGGCCGGCCTCGATGACGACCGACGTCGTCGCCGCGCCGATCTCGGTGTCGGCACCGCCCATGACGCCGGCGATGTTGATCGGGCCGCGGTCGTCGGCGATCACGATGTCGTCGGGGTCGAGGGTGCGCTTGGTGTGGTCCAGCGTCTCCAGGGTCTCGCCGGGCCGGGCCGCGCGCACCTGCAGGGCGCCGCGCAGCGCACCGGCGTCCCAGGCGTGCAGCGGCTGGCCGAGCTCCATCATCACGTAGTTGGTGATGTCGACGGCCAGCGACACCGACCGCACGCCGCACAGCGCGAGGCGGCGCTTCATCCAGATCGGCGTGGCCGCACCGGGGTCGAACCCGTCGGCGGTCCGCAGCACGTAGTGGTCGCACAGCGCCGGGTCCTCGACGGAGGCCGGCGTGCGCCCGGTACCGGCGGCGGGGAGGCCCTCCACCGCGGCGGCGGGGTCGCGGAACGCGGTGCCGAGGACGGCTGCGGCGTCCCGGGCCACGCCCCGGATCGACAGCGCGTAGCCGCGGTCGGGGGTGACGGCGATGTCGAGGACCTCGTCGCGCAGCGGCAGCACGGTGAACGCGTCGTCGCCGGGCGCGCCGGCGGCGGCCGGCAGCACGATGATGCCGGCGTGGTCCTCCCACAGCTCCAGTTCGGAGGCCGAGCAGATCATGCCCTCGGACATCCGGCCGTAGGTCTTCCGGGCGCCGATGGCGAAGCCGCCGGGCAGGACGGCGCCGGGCAGCGCGACGGCGACGAGGTCGCCCTCGGCGAAGTTGCGGGCGCCGCAGACGATGCCCTGCGGTTCGCCGGTGCCGTTGGCGGCGCCGACGTCGACCCGGCAGAACCGGATGGGCTTCTTGAAGCCGGTCAGCTCCTCGATCTCCAGCACGCGCCCGAGTACGAGCGGCCCGGTGATGCCGGTGCCGACCGCGTCCACGGTCTCCACCTCAAGCCCGGCGGTGGTGAGCTTCTCTGCGAGGCCGCGGGCGGTGAGGCCCTCCGGCAGGTCGACGTGGCTGCGCAGCCAGGAAAGGGGGACGCGCATCAGATCTCCATCCCGAAGGCCGAGGTGAACCGCACGTCGCCCTCGACCATGTCGTGCATGTCGGCGACACCGTGGGCGAACATCAGCGTCCGCTCGATGCCGAGCCCGAACGCCCACCCGGTGTAGCGGCCGGTGTCCACCCCGGCCGCGGTGAGCACCCGCGGGTTGACCGCGCCGCAGCCGCCGATCTCGATCCAGCCCTCACTGGAGCAGGTGCGGCAGGGGCGGTCGGGGTCGCCCACGGAGGCGCCGCGGCACACGAAGCACTCCATGTCGACTTCGGCCGAGGGCTCGGTGAAGGGGAAGTAGGAGGCGCGGAAGCGGGTGGTGAGCCCGCCGCCGAACATGCCCTCCACGAAGGCGTCGATGGCGCCGCGCAGGTGCGCGAGCGTGATGCCCTCGTCCACGACCAGGCCTTCGAGCTGGTGGAAGACGGGCGTGTGGGTGGCGTCCAGCTCGTCGGTGCGGTAGGTGGTGCCGGGCGCGACGACGTAGACCGGCAGCGGCCGCTCCAGCAGTGCGCGCACCTGGACCGGCGAGGTGTGGGTGCGCAGCACCCGCCCGGACGGCCCGCCGGAGGGCGCCTCGACGAAGAAGGTGTCCTGCATCGTGCGGGCCGGGTGGTCCGGCAGGAAGTTGAGGGCGTCGAAGTTGTACCACTCGGCTTCGACCTCGGGGCCCTCGGCGACCTCGAACCCCATGCCGGTGAAGATGTCGGCCATCCGCTCGGCGACGGTGGTGACGGGGTGCCGGGCGCCGCGCGGCGCCCGGTCGGTGGGCAGCGACACGTCGACGGCCTCCTCGACGAGGACGCGGGCGTCCCGCTCCTCCTCGAGCTCGGCCTTGCGCGCGGCGAGGGCCTTGCCGACCGCTCCGCGGGCGGCGCCCACGCGGCGGCCCGCGTCGGCCTTCGCCGACGGCGGCAGTGCACCGATCTCCCGGTTGGCCAGCGCCAGCGGCGACCGGTCGCCGGCGTGCGCCGCCTTGGCCTGCTTGAGGGCGTCCAGGTCGCCGGCGGCGGCGATCGCGGCGAGCGCGTCGTCGCGCATGCGGGCGACCTCGTCGGGGTGCAGCGCGGTCACCTCGACCGGGTCGTATTCGTCATTGTGTGCAGACATGGTTCTTTCGCAGAGCAGAGCTGGGTGGACAGCACGACTGTGCCGGCGACTGGATCGTCCAGGGCCCGCGGAGCCAGAAGAGGAGTCCTAGGCGAACTCGGGTGCCCCGGCGGGCACGGTAAATCGGAACTCAGCTCCGCCGGTGGGGGCGCGGCCGACCGCGATGGCGCCGCCGTGGGCCTCGATCAGGCCCTTGACGATGAACAGTCCGAGTCCGGTGCCGCCGCGCCGGCGGGAGCGCCAGAACTGCCGGAACACGCGCGGAACGGCTTCGGGCGGAATGCCCGTGCCTTCGTCGCGCACCGACACGGCCGCTCCCTCCTCGTAGGGCTCGATCACTACAGTGACAGTACCAGCGCCGTGCCGCACGGCGTTTTCCACCAGGTTGGACAGGATCTGGTCGATCTTGTCGGCGTCCAGCCACAGCTCGGGGAGGTCGCCCCGGACGTGCAGGCGGAAGCCGTCCGGGTCCTCACCGGCGGCGACCCGGCCGACGATGGCGCGGCGCACCCGCTCGGGCAGGTCGACGACGCTCCGCCGCAGCTCCAGCCGGCCGGACTCGATCCGGGAGACGCTGAGCAGCTCGGTGATGAGGCGGGTGACCCGGTCGGCGTCGGCGTTGACCGTCTCCAGCATGAAGATCTTCTGCCGCTCGGTGAGCCGGTCCCAGCGGGCGAGCACCGTGGCGGTGAAGCCCTTCACGCTGGTGAGCGGCGAACGGAGCTCGTGGGCGACAGTGGAGACGAGGTCGGCGCGGCTGCGGTCGGCCCGCTCGCGGGCGGAGCCGTCGCGCAGGGTCACCACGAGCCGGTGCAGCGGGCCGGCCGGCCGGTCCCGCCGGTAGCCGGCGGTGACGAGGACTTCGCGGCCGCCGGCCAGGGAGAGCCGCTGCTCGGTCTGGCGGGTGCGGGTGCGCAGGCCGCCGTAGGGGTCGGAGGCCTTCCACCAGTCGCGGCCGTCGGCATCGGTCAGCGGCAGGGCGTCCCGGAAGTCGCGGCCGACGAGGGCGGCGGGGGTGCTGCGGCAGAGCCGGGCCGCCACCCGGTTGGCGGCGATGACGCGGCCGTCCCGGTCGGCGATGACCACGCCGTCAGGGAGGTCGTCCAGATCGAGTGCGGTGTCCCCGGCGTGCGCTCCGGCCGTGCGCGGATCCGGTCCGGCTCCGGCATCCGGCTGCGGGCCGGGGGCGGCACCGTCCGCGGCGGGGCCGGCCGCCGCACGGGAGCGGTCAGCAGCAGCTGCAGAGCGGGATAGCGCCGTCTGGTCGCCGTCCACGGCAGCCTCCCGCCCGGGCTCCCCCGCTGCTCCGCGCGGAGGCGGAGCGCGTCACCCAGCATCACCGACACCGAATCACCGACACAGAGAGTATCGGTGACACAGCGCATGCGGGCAACCCGCAGGCAACCCGTATCGCGGGTCGCTGCGCCGGACCGCTACGCCTGTCGCGCATCGGCGCGGTGCCGGCGCTGCTCCCGCGCGGTGGTGTAGAGGCACACCGCGGCGGCGGTACCGAGGTTGAGGCTCTCGGCCGCGCCGTAGACCGGCACGCTGACCGCCTGGTCGGCGAGGGCGACCGTGTCGGCAGGGAGCCCCCACGCCTCGTTGCCGAAGATCCAGGCGACCGGTCCGTCGAGCGCGCCGCCGTCGGCGGCGGCGTGCAGGTCGGTGCTGCCGGCGCCGTCCGCGGCGAGCACGGCCGCGCCGCTGCCGCGCAGCAGCGCGGCGGTGTCGGCGGCCGAAGCGCCGACCACGACGGGCAGGTGGAACAGGCTTCCGGCGGAAGCGCGGACGCACTTGCCGTTGTAGGGGTCGACCGAGGCATCGGTGAACACCACGGCGTCGGCGCCCGCGGCGTCGGCAGTACGCAGCACCGTGCCGGCGTTGCCGGGGTCGCGCACCTGGGCGAGCACGGCGACCAGCCGCGCCCCGGCGATCGACTCCAGCGGCGCGTCGACGAACGCGCAGACCGCGACGACCCCCTGCGGGGAGACGGTCTGGGCGAGCTCGCCCATCACCTCGAGGCTGACCCGGTGCACCGGGATTCCGGCGGCGTAGGCGGCATCGGTGAGCTCGCTGTGCCGCTGCGCCGCCTCGGCGGTGGCGAACATCTCGACCACGGTGCCGGCGCGGGCGAGCGCCTCCCGCACGGCCTGCGGGCCTTCGGCGAGGAAGCGCTGCTCTCGCTGGCGGAACGCGCGTTTGGCGAGCCGACGAGCCCCCTTGATCCGGGGCGACCGGATGCTGGTGAACTCGTGGCTCGCCGTCACGTCGCTGCCCGGGCCGCTCAGGCCGCGGCCTGCTGCGCGCGGGCGGTGGCCGGCAGCGCCTTCTTCGCGGTCTCCACCAGGGAGGCGAAGGCGGTCTGGTCGTTGACCGCGAGCTCGGCGAGCATGCGGCGGTCGACCTCGATGCCGGCCAGCTTCAGGCCCTGCATGAAGCGGTTGTAGGTCAGGCCGTTGGCGCGGGCTCCGGCGTTGATGCGCTGGATCCACAGGCGGCGGAACTGCCCCTTCCGGTCCTTGCGGTCCCGGTAGGAGTAGGTCATCGAGTGGAGCATCTGCTCCTTGGCCTTGCGGTACAGCCGCGAGCGCTGCCCGCGGTAGCCGCTGGCGCGCTCGAGGACGACCCGGCGCTTCTTTTTGGCGTTGAGAGCCCGCTTGACGCGTGCCACTGTGACTCCTCGAAAAGTCTGGTTAGGTCGGGCGAAGTCCGGCTGCGGCTGGTCCTGCCAGCCGTCCCAGCCCGGAGCTTCTTGATCGTGCTAGCCCAGGAGCTTCTTGATCCTGCGCGCCTCGGCCGAGGGCAGGGGGACCTCGTTGTCCAGACGGCGCTTCCGGCGGCTCGTCTTGTGCTCGAGGATGTGGTTCTTGTTGGCCCGGCGGCGCATGATCTTGCCGGAGCCGGTCACCCGGAAGCGCTTGCTGGCTCCGCTGTGCGATTTGTTCTTCGGCATGTCGCCGTCGTCTCCTCGTCGTCGTGCTGGTTCGCCCACCCCGCGGCTGCGCCGGGCCGCACGGGCGGCCCGGCGCACCGGGTCGGGCTGGTCGGAGCTGGCGGCCGAGCGGTTGCTCAGCTCTGGCCGCTCTGCTCCTGTTCGCGCGGTTCGCGCTGTTCACGGCGGGTCCGGCCGCCCCCGGCCGCAGCGCGGGCTTCGGCCTTGTGCTCGGAGCGCCGCTTGTGCGGCCCGAGCACCATGACCATGTTGCGCCCGTCCTGCTTGGGCTGCGACTCGACCGCGCCCAGGTCAGCGACGTCCTCGGCCAGCCGGGCCAGCAGCCTGCGGCCCAGCTCCGGACGGGACTGCTCGCGGCCGCGGAACATGATCGTCACCTTGACCTTGTCCCCGCCCTTGAGGAAGCGCACGACGTGACCCTTCTTGGTGTCGTAGTCGTGGGCGTCGATCTTCGGGCGGAGCTTGATCTCCTTGATGATCGTGTTCGACTGGTTCTTGCGCGACTCGCGTGCCTTGACCGCGGACTCGTACTTGAACTTGCCGTAGTCCATCAGCTTGGCGACCGGCGGACGCGCGGTCGGCGCGACCTCGACCAGGTCGAGATCGGCCTCCTGTGCCAGACGCAGTGCGTCCTGCACGGAGACGATGCCGACCTGCTCTCCGTTCGGGCCGACGAGTCGGACCTCGGGCACCCGGATGCGGTCATTGATGCGGGGCTCGGCGCTGATGAGACCCCTCCCTAGCCTTGTCGAATTCGGTGCGGTGGCAGGGGTGGCACCGGAGCGCCTGACGGCGCCGGAAACGGCGCCAGCAACAAAAAACCCCCACCGGCGTGGCCAAGCGGGGTGATCATCCGGCCGGGACGCGGCGCATCTGCCGCTGTACCGACCGGGCTACCCGTGCGAGCTGCGCCCGACGGGTGGGAGATCGCCTCCGCTTTGTTCTCCGGGCGGCCCGTGGGACTGCCCGGATCAGGTCAGGATGTCACTCTACCAGCCCCCGGCCGGCGCTGGAGACCGCGTCGCGCATGGCCTGCACCGGTGCGGGCGCGCGCCCGGTCATCAGCTCAACCTGCACGGCCGCCTGGTGCACCAGCATCGGCAGGCCGCCGACCGCGGGCACGCCCGCGGCCTGCGCGGCGGCGCCGAGCGCGGTGGGCCACGGCGCGTAGACCACGTCGAAGACGGCGCCGGCGCCGTCCGCGACCTGCCGGGCGACGGCGTCGGCGGCGCTGGCCGGCAGCGTGCTGGCCACCAGCGGCACCGGCAGGTACCGGCCCAGCTCGGCCAGAGGGGCCAGGGCCGCGTCGGCGCCGATCCGCTCGGCCGCCTCGACGACACCGCGGGCGCGCCGCGGATCGCGCGCGAGCACGGTGATGCGCCCGGCACCGGAGCGGTGCAGCGCCGCAACGGCGGAGGCAGCGGTCGCCCCGCCGCCCAGGACCACTGCGGGTGCGCCCTGCGGCGGTGCCGCGCCGCCCTCGGCGAGGGCGCGCTCGACGCCGTCGACATCGGTGTTGGCGGCGTGCCGGCCGCTCGGCGACAGCACCAGGGTGTTGGCGGCGCCCACCGCGACCGCGACCGGGTCGGCGGTATCGGCGCAGGCCAGCGCGGCCTTCTTGAGCGGCATGGTGAGGGACAGGCCGGCCCATTCCGGCCCGCACGAGTCCAGGAAGCCGGGCAGCGCTGCCTCGTCGCACTCGAACCTGCCGTACTCCCAGCCGCCGGCGAGGCCCAGCGCCGTGTAGGCGGCGCGGTGCAGCGCCGGCGACAGGGAGTGCGCGACCGGCGAGCCGAGAACCGCGGCGCGCCGCATCAGCCCTCCTGCCAGTTCTGCTGGAAGCGCTCCTTCAGGACCAGGAACTCGTCATAGGTCTCGGCGAACTCGGTGGTGCCGGCTTCGGGGTCGGTGGCGACGAAGTAGAGCCAGTCGCCCTGGGACGGGGAGAGGGCCGCTTCGATGGCGTCCGCACCGGGGCTCACGATCGGGCCGGCCGGCAGGCCGGTGCGCCCGTAGGTGGCGTACTCGCTCTCGGCGGCCTTGCACTGCTCCAGCTGGGCGTTGGTCAGTGCGATGCCGTGCTCGCCGATGACGTAGAAGCAGGTGCTGTCCATGCCGAGCTCCATGCCCTGCTCCAGCCGGTTGTAGACGACCGCGGCAATCTTGGGCATGTCCTCGGCCGAACCGGTCTCGGCCTGCACGATGGAGGCGACGGCCATCACCTCGTTGGGCTCCAGGCCGACGTCGCCGGCGCGGCCCTCGACGTCGACAGAGGGGTCCTCGGCGGTGGCCTTGTACCGGTCCACCATCTGGCTGAGGATCTCCTCGGCCGAGTCGTCGGGCGCGAAGGCGTAGGTGTCCGGGAACAGGTAGCCCTCCGGCCCCTCCTCGGCGTAGGGGGGCAGCCCGAGCGCCTCGGTGTCGGCATAGGCGGCGTCCAGCTCCTCGCGGTCGATGCCGACCTCTTCGGAGAGCTGGTGGAGGATCCCGGAGGCCCGCACCCCTTCGCGCACGGTGACCCGGACGTCGATGCGCGAGTCGGGGTCGAGCAGTGCGGCGACGGCGCTCTCCGCGCTCATCTGCGAGCGCATCCGGTAGGTGCCGGGGCTGATCTCCTCACCGCCGTCCAGCGCGTTGACGAACGACCGGGAGCTGGCGACGACGTCCTCTTCGGCGAGGAGCTCGCCGATCGCTGCGCCGCTGGCGCCCTCCGGGACGACGACCTCTACCTCGCTGCTGCCGGCCCCGTCGTAGTCGGCCGGGAACAGGTAGGTGCGGCCCGCGACCCCGGTCCCGGCGACGAGGAGGACCGCCGCCGCGACGGCCAGCCCGCGCTTGCCGGGGCGGCGCCCGCCGCGGTCGCCGCGGTCCCGGCGCCCGCTCTTGCGGCCGCGGCCGGCGCTCCCCTTCTTCGCCTTCCCCGCGCGGCGTCTGCGGCCGCCCCCGGAGCGCGCCGCGGACTCCTCCTCGTCGTCGGCGTCCCCGTCGTCGTAGTCATCGTCGTCGTAGTCATCGTCCTCGGAGCGGCCGGAGCCGGCTCCGGCCCGCCGGCGGGCACGGCGCGACCGGCGGCCGCCGCGCTCCTCGGGCTCGTCCTCGGGCTCGCCGCCGTAGCCGTCGTAGCCGTCGTCGAACCCGCGGTCCGGATCACCGTCGTCGTCCGCGCCGGAGCGGTCCGCAGCGCGGCCGCGCCCCCGGCTGCCGAAGGCGTCGAAGCCGTCGTCCTCTCCGCCGTCGCCGCGCAGGTCGCCGAAGGCGCCGGCCTGTCCTTCGTCCTCGACCGGGTCCGGCCGGCGCCGGGCGGGCGTCGCGCCGCGGCGCCCGCCCTTGCGCCGTACGGGGACAGCGTCGAAGTCGAGGGGCCGGTGCCGGAGCGGCTCGTCGAGGGGGTCCGGGCCGTCGTCGGGGCCCAGCGCGGCGAAGCCCAGCGGGTCGCTGTCGTCAGCGGGGGCGGCCGACTTTCGGCGGCGCCCCGGCCGCCGCTCGGCGTGCTCGTGCTCCTCGGACGGCCGGGAGCGGGCGCGGAAGGGACCGGTGTCCGCGCCGGAATCCGGCGCCTCCCCGGTGTCTGCGCGGTCCGCGCGGGCTGGGAAGTCCCCGGTGTCCGCACCGGGGTCGCGGAAGCCCATGCGCTCCGGGAAGGAGCCGGGATCGGTCTCCGGCTTGCGGCGGCGGCCGCGCCGGCCGCCTTCGGGGGCCGGGGGCTCGGTGTCCGGGCCGACCGCCGGGGTGGGTCCGGTGCCGTGCCGGCCGCGGTGCCGGCTGCCCTGGCCCGGCCACGGGTCGGTGAGCGGGTCGCCGCCGGCGAACGGCCCGGTGTCCTCGGGCGGGGGGCCGCTCCGCTCGCGCCGCCCGCGGTAGCGCGGGACGCCGTACTCGGCGTAGGGGTCGTGCGGGTCCGGATAGCCGCCGGGGTATCCCTGGCCGGGCTCTTCACCGGGCCACAGGCCCCGGTCGCCTCCTCTGCCGGTCATCGGGCCACCTCGACGATCTCGCCCGGGGGGCGGCCGGCGGAGCGCTCGGCGTCCAGCGCGCCCTGCAGCAGCACGGTTGCGGCGGCCTGGTCGATCACCGAGCGGCGCTCGCGGCCGCCTTTGGCGCCCTTGCCGCGGAACGACGCACCGGAGTGCAGGTGCTGGCGCGCGGTGACGGAGGTGAGCCGCTCATCGACCAGCCGGACCGGGACGGGGGCCAGGTGCGCGGCGAGCTCGGCGGCGAACCGGCGCGCCAAGCGCGCCGAGGAGCCCTCGGCACCGGACAGCGACGCGGGCAGGCCGATGACGACCTCGCGCGCTTCGTAGGACAGGACGAGTTCGGTGATGCGGTCGATGTCGCCCGTCCCTCGCCGCACGGTCTCCACCGGCGTCGCGATGAGTCCTGCCGGGTCGCAGGCTGCGACGCCGATGCGGGCGCCGCCGGGGTCGACAGCGATTCGTACGCCGTGCCTCAACGGCCCGACTCCCCCATGCGGATGCGGGGAGGGGAGGAGGGAGGGGTCACGTCGGGGGTGTCCTTTCTCGGCTCGCGCCGACTCGGCGGCGCGGCGGCGGGAGGCCGCGCGCCGGGGTGGGGCCGGTGCGCGGCCGTCAGATCGGTCCTCGCGGCGTGTGCCGTCAGGCGGAGGCGGCGATGCGCTCGGCAACCGCCTGCAGCGCGGCGTCGGCCGCGGCGGCGTCGGTGCCGCCGCCCTGCGCCACGTCGGGCTTGCCGCCGCCACCGCCGCCGAGCACCCGGGCCGCAGTGCCGACGAGGTCGCCGGCCTTGAGGCCGCGCTGGTTCGCCGCGGGGTTGGCGGCGACCACGACGACCGGCCGGTCCTTGGGTACCCCGGCGACGGCGACCACGACCGGGCGCTCAGCGCCGAGCCGGCCGCGCACGTCCAGGGCGAGGCGGCGGAGGTCGTCACCGGAGACTCCGTCGTCGGCGCGGTGGGTGACCAGCAGCGCGCCGGCGGTCTCCCGGGCGCCGGCGGCCAGGCCGGCCGCCGCCTGCAGGACCTGGTCGGCGCGGAGCTTCTCGATCTCCTTCTCCGCGGCGCGCAGCCGGGAGACGATGCCGTCGATCCGCTCCGGCAGCTCCTCGCGGGGCGTCTTGAGCTGCTCGGAGAGGCGGCCGACCAGGAGCGACTCGGTGGACAGCCGGCGGAACGCGTCGATGCCGACGACGGCTTCGACGCGGCGCACACCGGCGCCGACCGAGGACTCGCCGAGCAGCTTCACCACGCCGAGGTTGCCGGTGGCGCGCACGTGGGTGCCGCCGCACAGCTCGCGGGAGTAGTCGCTCATCTCGACGACGCGGACCCGGTCGCCGTACTTCTCGCCGAACATGGCGAGCGCGCCCATCTTCAGCGCCTCGTCCATGGTGGTCTGGAAGTCGCGCACCTCGATGTCGCCGGCGAGGACGGTGTTGACCTCCTCCTCGACCATTCCGAGCTCGGAGGCTGACAGGGCGCGGTCGGCGGTGAAGTCGAACCGCAGCTGGCCGGGCCGGTTCTCCGAGCCCGCCTGGCCGGCCGCGGGGCCGAGCGCGTTGCGCAGCGCCGAGTGGATGAGGTGGGTGGCCGAGTGCGCCCGCGAGACCGCGGCGCGCCGGTCGCGGTCGATGGCGGCGTGCACGGTGTCGTCGACGACGAGCTCGCCGGAGCGCACCGTGCCGCGGTGCACGAACAGTCCGGGCAGCGGCTTCTGGACGTCGTCGACGTCGGCGGCGCCGCGGCCCTCGGAGCTGATGGTGCCGTGGTCGGCGAGCTGGCCGCCGGATTCGCCGTAGAACGGGGTGCGGTCCAGCACGATCTCGACCCGGTCGCCGGTCCGCGCCGCCGGGACCGCCGTGCCGTCGACGATCAGGCCGAGGATGCGCGCCTCGTCCTCGGCGTCGGTGTAGCCGGTGAAGTCGGTGGCTCCGCTGGTGTCGAGCAGTTCGGCGTAGACGGAGATGTCGGCGTTGCCGAGCTTCTTCGCCTTCGCGTCGGCCTTGGCGGTGTCCCGCTGGTGCTGCATGAGGGCGGTGAACTCGTCTTCGTCGACGCGCAGGCCCTGCTCGGCGGCCATCTCCAGGGTGAGGTCGATGGGGAAGCCGTAGGTGTCGTGCAGCTGGAAGGCGTCGCTGCCGGAGACGGTGCTGCCGCCCGCGCTGCGGGTGCGCTCGGCGGCGCGGTTGAACAGCGCGGTGCCCGAGCGCAGCGTGTCGGCGAAGTTGCGCTCCTCGGCGTCGATGACGCGGTGGATCGACTCGGCCCGCTCGGACAGGTCGGGGTAGATGTCCTTCATCGCGTCGATGCTGACCGCGGTCAGCTCGTGCAGGAAGGCGGCGTCGGTGCCGGAGAGCAGCCGCAGGTTGCGGATGGACCGGCGGAGGATGCGGCGCAGCACGTAGCCGGCCTTCTCGTTGCCGGGCCGGACGCCGTCGCCGACCAGCATGACGGCGCTGCGCACGTGGTCGGCGACCACGCGCAGCTGCACGTCGGTGCCTTCGTCGTCGCCGTAGCGGGTGCCGCTGAGTTCGGCGGCGCGGTGCAGCACCCGGCCGATGATGTCGGTCTCGTAGATGTTGTCGACGCCCTGCAGGACGGCGGCGAGCCGCTCCAAGCCGAGTCCGGTGTCGATGTTCTTCTTCGGCAGGTCGCCGAGGATCGGGTAGTCCTTGCCGGCCCCTTCACCCCGCTCGTACTGCATGAAGACGAGGTTCCAGATCTCGATGTAGCGGTTCTCGTCCGCTGCCGGCCCGCCCTCGGCGCCGTACTCGGGGCCGCGGTCGTAGAAGATCTCGGAGCAGGGTCCGCAGGGGCCGGGGACCCCCATGTCCCAGTAGTTCTCGTCCATGCCCATGCGCTGGATGCGCTCCGCGGGCACGCCGACCTTGTCCCGCCAGATGGATGCGGCCTCGTCGTCGTCGAGGTAGACGGTGACCCAGAGCCGCTCCGGGTCGATGCCGAAGCCGCCCTGCTCGACCGGCGAGGTGACGAGCTCCCAGGCGAGCGGGATGGCCCGCTCCTTGAAGTAGTCGCCGAAGGAGAAGTTGCCCAGCATCTGGAAGAAGGTGGCGTGCCGGGAGGTCTTGCCGACCTCCTCGATGTCCTTGGTGCGGATGCACTTCTGCACGCTGGTCGCGGTGTCCCACGGCGGCGTGCGCTGGCCCAGGAAGTAGGGCTTGAACGGCACCATGCCGGCCGGGACCAGCAGCAGGGTCGGGTCCTCTGCGATCAGGCTCGCCGAGGGGACGACGGTGTGACCGTTCTTCTCAAAGAAAGCGAGGAAGCGGCGCGCGATTTCTGCCGTCTCCATCTAGGGGCCGTCCTTCTTCTCGGGGGCGTCGGCGGCGCCGTCGACGCCGTGGATGTCGTGGCCGTCCCGCGCATGCCGCGGCAGGGCCGGCGGGCGGGCGTAGCGGCGGAGCAGGTCGCCCTCCGCCTGCGCGGTCGCGGCGTGGACGTCCTCGGTGAACTCGCGGAGAGCGGAGCGGTAGTCGTCGATGCGACCCTCGACGCGGTCGGCGATGCCGTCGGGGCTCCACGCACGCGCCGTGCGATTGAGCTTGTGCACAACATACCCGCCGAGCGCGGCACCTGCGACAAGATAGGCCAACCGGCCGATCATCGGTCCCCCCGGGCGGAGCGCGCGCGGCGCTTCTTGGTGCGGATGAGGGCGAGCGCGCGGCGCCGGCCCAGCACGCTGCGCACCCCGTAGGACAGCGATGCGGCCTTGACCAGCGGCCCGGTCACCACGGAGCGGGTCAGCGCGGTCATCGTGGACAGGTCTTCGGTGGTGGTGGCGACGTTGGAGGTGATCTCCTCCACCCGGTCCAGGGAGGCGTCGGTGCGCTCCACCGTGGCAGCGAGGTCGTCGAGCAGCGGCCGGGCGCGCTCGCCGAACTCGGCCACCACCTTGGTGGTCTCGCCGAGCAGCCGGGTCAGCCGCACCAGCGCGACGCACAGGAAGGCGACCAGGACCGTCCAGACCACTGCCGCGATGAGCGCGGCGAGCTCTCCTGCGGTCAGCATGCGGGGCTCCGTAGGCGTCGGGGGCCGTGGGACCGGACGGCCGGGGCGCCGCTGCGCGCTCGCAGCCGAGCGGTCGCGAAGCGAGGCTCGGCAGGGGCGCGGCGCCGGGTTCCGGCCGTCCGAATGGGGTCGACCCTATCGCGTCCGGAGCGGCCGGGGCGTCGACGGGCGCCCGGTGATGGCGCACAATCCGAAGGACCACCGGGGACCGCTGCCCGCTTCATCCGATTCCTCTAGCATTGCGCCGCGCCCCCGCTCCCGCTGCGCCTGCCCTGACCGCTTCCGCAGTCCCGCAGCCCTGCCGCTGCCCTGCCCCGCCTCCCCGGTTGGACCCCTATGAGCCGAAGCTCCGCGCACGAGATGTCCGTCCTCGTTCCGCAGAACCTCGCTGCGCCCACCTCCGGCGACCCGCGCCGGCTCGGGCGCTACCTCGTGATCGGGCGGATCGGCGCTGGCGGGACCGGGACCGTGTACGCGGCCGTGGACCCGCGCGGCGGCGCGGACCCGCTCGCCGCGGTGAAGGCGCTGACCTCGCCGGTGCTGGCCGACCCGGCCGGCCGGGAGCAGCTGCGGGCGCGGCTGTCCGCGGTGGCGGCCGCCGACGGGCGCGTCTTCGTGCCGCCGGTGCAGTTCGACGCCGACGCGGCGCCGCCGTGGGTGGCCATGCCGTATGTGGACGGCATCCCGCTCGCGGCGTTCATCCGGCGCCGCGGCGCGCTGGGCCCGGGCCGGCTGATGGCGCTGGCCGCCGGGCTGGCCGAGGGCCTGCAGGCGCTGCACCGGCTCGGCGTGGCGCACGGCGACCTCAAGCCGGACAACGTGCTGATCGGCAGCGGCGGCCCGCGGATCCTGGACTGCGCTCTGCCCGGCGACGAGGAGCACCTGGTCCGCACCGCCGGCGCGTGGCTGAGCCCCGAGCGGCACGGCGGCGCGGAGCCCTCGCCCGCCTCCGATGTGTTCGCGTGGGGCGCGGTCACCGCGTTCGCGGCCACCGGCCGGCTCCCCTTCGGACACGGCGAGCCCGAGGAGCTCGCCCGCCGGGTGCTGGAGGAGGAGCCGTCGCTGGAGGGCGTGCCGCACTCGCTGGCGCCGCTGCTGGAGCGGGCGCTGAGCAAGGACCCGGGCGGGCGGCCGTCGGTGCGCGAGCTCTTGGGGGCGGCGATCGCGGCGTGGGAGCAGGAGTCGGCGGCCGGCGCCGAGGACGGCGGCCCGCCGGACGCCGCAGAGCCGCGCGGCACCGCGGTCACCCGGGTGCTGGCCCGGGAGTGGCAGGCCGTGGTGGCGCCCACCCGGCTGCCGCGGGTCATCCGGGTCGACGACGGCACGCCGGCCCGGCGCGGCCGGCGGCCGCTGCTGATCGCCGGACTGGCCGTGGCGCTGGCGCTGCTGGTCGGCGGGGCCGCGGTGGGCCTGACCCTGGTCGGCGACGAGGCGGAGGAGTCGGCGGTGCCGCAGGAGCCCTCTGCGTCGCCCTCCCCCACCGGGCCGCGAGTGGAGACCGTCCGCTTCGACCCGGCGCAGCAGGACAACCCGGTGGACGGGCCGTGGACGTTCACCGTCGTGGAGCGCGACCCGGCGGCGGAGCTCCCGCAGGGCGCCCAGCTCTCGGCCGACACCTGGAACGAGTACTGGGTGGAGGCCGAGGGCGCCGAGCCGGAGACGGCGGTGATCCCGCCCGGCGCAGAGGTGCTCTGCGCGTCGTTCTGCGCGCCCGGTCCCGGCCATATCGACGACGGCCGCGGCAGCTACCCGGTGACCGGCAGCGACTTCACCGACTACCTCGTGTGGGGCCGGCCGGTGATCGCCGAGGTGGAGTTCGCTCCGCCGGGCTCCGCGTCCGCTGCGGCCGAACCCTCCGCGGACAGCGGGAGCGCAGCCGCCGGCGGCGATGGTGCGGGCGGCGGAGCGGCGGAGCCGTCCGGGGCGCCGCCGGACGCGCTCCGCGTGGTGGCGATCACCGAGCTGTTCCCCGAGCCCGCCGGGCAGTGAGCCTGCGGACGGCGGTCCGGGGGGCGCCAAGGCGGTGCGGTCAGTCCTCCGGGG
This sequence comes from Nocardiopsis coralliicola, assembly GCF_054779695.1. Taxonomy (NCBI): domain Bacteria; kingdom Bacillati; phylum Actinomycetota; class Actinomycetes; order Streptosporangiales; family Nocardiopsidaceae; genus Nocardiopsis; species Nocardiopsis coralliicola. The sequence goes on from NZ_BAAGXT010000023.1 coordinate 29,510, forward strand.
CGGCGCCGCGGCGGACCGCGCGCAGGCGCTCCAGGACCTCGCCGAAGCGGCGCTCGGCGCCGTGCGCCGTGGGCCGGTAGTACTCGGTGCCCACCAGGTCCTCGGGGGCGTGCGTCTGCGGCGCCACTCCGCCGGGGTAGTCGTGGGCGTACTGGTAGCCGGCGCCGTGCCCGAGCGCGGCCGCGCCGGCGTAGTGGGCGTCGCGCAGGTGCGCCGGGACGGGCCCCGCCTTGCCGGCCCGCACGTCGGCCAGTGCCTCGTCGATCGCGGTGATCACTGCGTTGGACTTGGGTGCCAGGGCGATGTGCACCACGGCCTGGGCGAGGTTGATCCGCGCCTCGGGCATGCCGATGAACTCGACGGCCCGCCCGGCGGCGACGGCGGCCTGCAGGGCGCTCGGATCGGCCATGCCGACGTCCTCGCTGGCGTGCACGATGATGCGGCGGGCGATGAACCGCGGGTCCTCGCCGGCCTCGATCATCCGCGCGAGGTAGTGCAGCGCGGCGTCCGGGTCGCTGCCGCGCATGCTCTTGATGAACGCGCTGATGACGTCGTAGTGCTGGTCGCCGGAGCGGTCGTAGCGGACGGCGTGCCGGTCCACCGCGCGCTCAAGGTCGGCCACGGTGATCCCGGAACGCTCCCCCGCCACCAGGGCGGCGGCCTCCAGGTAGGTGAGCGAGCGGCGGGCATCGCCGCCGGCGAGCCGCACCAGGTGCTCCTCGGCCTCGGCCGACAGGGTCTGGCGGCCGCCGAGGCCGCGCTCGTCGGCCAGCGCGCGGTGCACGACGCCGCGCACGTCGGCGTCGTCGAGCGACTCCAGGGTGAGCAGGAGCGACCGGGACAGCAGCGGGCTGACGACGGAGAAGAAGGGGTTCTCGGTGGTGGCGCCGATGAAGCTGACCCACCGGTTCTCCACCGCGGGCAGCAGCGCGTCCTGCTGGGTCTTGGAGAAGCGGTGGACCTCGTCGACGAAGAGCAGCGTGCGGGTGCCGTACATGCCCATCCGCCGCTTGGCCTCGTCGATCACGGCGCGGACGTCCTTCACCCCGGCGCTGGTCGCCGACAGCTCGACGAAGCGGCGCTCGGTGGCCCGGCTGACGACGGTCGCCAGGGTGGTCTTGCCGGTGCCGGGCGGGCCCCAGAGGAAGAGGGACATGGGCGCGTCGTCCTCGACCAGGCGGCGCAGCGGGCTGCCGTCGCCGAGCAGGTGGCCCTGGCCGGCCACCTCGTCCAGCGTGCGCGGCCGCATCCGCACGGCCAGCGGCTCCTGGGTGCGGCCGGCTTCGGCGCCGGCGTCGTCGAACAGTGTTTCGGACACGCTCCCCAGGCTAGGGCATCTGCAGCGGGCCGCCCGGCCCCGCGGCAGAGCCGTCAGGAGAACCGGGCGATGAGGATCGCGATGTCGTCGCTGCGGCCGGCCGGGGTGAGCGCGACCAGTTCGGTGGCGGCCGCCTCGACGTCGCCGGTCTTGCCGCGCAGCGCGGTGGCCGCCGCGCGCAGCCCGTCGTCCATCGCGACCTCGGCGCTCTCGACGAGGCCGTCCGAGCACATCAGCAGGGTCGCCCCGGGCGGCAGCGTGCGCTGGGTGACCGCGTACTTGGAGTCGACCTCCACGCCGACCGGCGGGCCGGTCTCCGGCTCCCAGACCTCGTAGCCGTCGCCGCTGGCGATGATGGCCGGCGGCTGGCCGGCCCAGGCCGCCTGCATCCGGCCGGTGTCCAGGTCCAGGACGAGGTAGCCGCAGGTGGCGAAGACGATCTCGCCGGTCTCGGTGAGCAGCCGGTTGGTCTCCGCGAGCACTACGCCCGGGTCGACCGCGGTGGTGGCGTAGGCGCGGAAGGCGACCCGGATCTGCCCCATGGCCGCCGCGGCCTCGACACCGTGCCCCTGCACGTCGCCGACGACGAGCCCGACCCGGCGGTCGGGCAGCGGGATGACGTCGTAGAAGTCGCCGCACACCCGCCAGCCGGCGCGGGCCGGCAGGTAGCGCACGGCGATGTCCATGCTCTCCACCGGCGGGATCTGCGGCGGCAGCATGCGCCGCTGCATCTCGTCGGCGAGCTCCAGCTCGGCCTGCTGGTGCTGGACGCGCTGCAGCGCCTGGCCGGCGAGCCCGGCCAGGGTGAGCATCAGGGCGCGCTCGTCCGGGGTGGCGTGGTGCGGTCGGTCCCAGGCCACCTGCCACACGCCCAGCGCGATCCGGCGGTCGCCGAAGACCGGCACGGTGGCCCAGGACTGGGCGGTGGTGCGCGGCATCAGGTCGGCGGCGGCCGGGAACCGCTCGAGCATCTCGGCGCGGCTCTCGAAGAAGCGCGGCTGGCGGTCCTGGACGACGGCGCCCATCGGATAGGTGGTGTCGCCGGCATCGCGGCCGTCGATGAGGCTGTCGGTGCCGTCCGGGTCGGTGCCGGTGTGGGAGGGGTAGCGGCGCAGTACCCCCTCGTCGACGAGCATGACGCGGGCGTCGCTGCCGCCGAAGATCGGGACGAACTCCTCGGCCAGCAGCCCGGTGACCTCGTCGACGGTGGTGGCCGAGACGAGCTTGGCGGCGAGCTCGGTGACCTGGCGGCCCTGCGCGGCCTCGATCCGGCGTCGGTCGGCGAGCCGGCGGATCAGCTGGACATGCTCGGTGACGTCGTCGACGACGCCGACCAGCCGGGCTTCGGATTCGGCGTCCCCGCCGATGTAGCGGGCCTTGGCGTGCAGCACCCGCTCATCGCCGACCTGGTCGGTCATCCGGAACCGCTGCTCGTAGTCGCGGCCCTGCTTTGAGGCCTCCATCGCGTCGCGGACGCGGGCGATGTCGTCCGGGTGCACGCGGGAGAGCAGCCCTTCGAGGCCGCGGACGCCGCCGCCGAGCATCCGGCCCAGCGGCGAGGGGCCGAAGAGCTCGCGGAAGCGGCCGGTGGTGAGGTCGAGCGTCCACAGGGCGGTGTCGGAGCCGGCCGTGCGCAGCTCGGTGACGGCGCGCAGCACCTCTTCGTCGCGGAGCGCCTCCTGCAGCATGATGACGGCGGTGGGCCCGCCGTCGGCCGCCGCGGCACGCGCGGAGCCCGGTGCGGCCCCGTCGGCGGCGGCGCTGGCGGGCTGGGGTACGGCCGGAGCGGCGAGCGAGACCGGTGCGGCGGAGCCGCCCGCCGCCGCGGAGGATTCGGCGGGCGGGGCTCCGTCGGAGCCGCGGGGGCCGGGGCTGAGCCGCCGGCCGCGCACGGTGAGCCGGCGGCGGGTGCCGTCCGGCGCCTGCACAGCGAGGGTGCGCGGGCGCGGCTCAGCGCCGGAGAAGGCGTCGCGGTGCAGGTCCCAGCCGCGCCCGCAGTCCGACGGGGCCAGCAGGTCGGGCCAGGGGCGGCCGGTCGCACCCTCCGCGGAATACCCGGTCACTTGGGTGAACGCCTGGTTGACCAGCAGGACGGCACCGGCGCGGTCGACCACCGCCAGTGCGGCGGGTGCGCCGTCGAAAGCCGCGGTTGAGCGGTTCACGAGTCGTTTTTCATCCCTGACGTCGGTACGGACACCGCGCGCGAGAGTCCGCGGCGGGGCGGCGGAATGTCGGTGCCGTTCGCACAGCGCGGTAGAACTCCACCGTATGCGAATCGGCCCCCTTTTCGCCCACGGAGCACGCCCGTGCCAGCAGCCGGATCCCGCGGAACCGGAATCTGCAGCGGAAATCCCCCGCTGGCGAGGCCGATTCCGGTCGATCGGCCGCCGATCCCCGCCGAAATGCCGCCGCCGGCCGTGAACTTTTTACCCCGTTTTCTCCGAATAATGGCATTCGACTGATCTGCCGCAGCGCCGCCGGGCGGGAAAGGCCGGAGCGTTCGCGGCACTCCTTTCCGAGCCGGCATTCCCGCCTGCCGCACGGCCCCCGCTCTTCCCGGCGCGCCCGCGGCGGCACCGGCCCCCCGCTGCGCGCGGCGGCGGAGCAAGGGGGCGGGGGCGGCGCAGCGGGCCGCCGGGACCGGACGCGCGAAAGGGGGCCGCCGGGATGCGGCGGCCCCCTTCCCGGGAGCGGCGGTGGAACGCGCGGCCAGCCTGGTACCGGTCCGGCGGCACCGGTGCCGCGGCCGCTCCGGAGGCGCTGCGCTGCCTACTTCTCCTGCTCGGCCTTGTGCTTCCGCTCCTTCTCCGCCTTCTCCGCCTCGGGGTCGGCGTCGATGCCGGCCTCGGCCCGCTGGGCCGCGGTGATCGGCGTCGGCGCACCGGTCAGCGGATCGCTGCCGGAGGCCGTCTTGGGGAAGGCGATCACGTCGCGGATCGACTCGCTGCCGGTCAGCAGGGTGAGGATGCGGTCCCACCCGAACGCGATGCCGCCGTGCGGCGGCGGGCCGAACTGGAACGCGTCCAGCAGGAAGCCGAACTTGGCCCGCGCCTGCTCTTCGGAGACGCCGAGCACCGAGAAGACCCGCTCCTGGATGTCGGAGCGGTGGATGCGGATCGAGCCGCCGCCGATCTCGGAGCCGTTGCAGACCATGTCGTAGGCGTAGGCCAGCGCGTTGCCGGGGTCCTTCTCGAAGGACTCGGCCCACTCCGGCTTCGGCCCGGTGAACGGGTGGTGCACCGAGGTCCAGCCGCCGTCGCCGTCCTCCTCGAACATGGGCGCGTCGACGACCCACAGGAACGACCAGGCGGACTCGTCGACGAGGTCGAGGCGGCGGCCGATCTCCAGCCGCGCGGCGCCGAGCAGCTCCTGGGAGGAGCGGCGGGGGCCGGCCGCGAAGAACACGGCGTCGCCCGGCTCCGCGCCGACCTGCGCGGCGAGGCCCGCGCGCTCGGCCTCGGAGATGTTCTTGGCGACCGGCCCGGTGAGCGAGCCGTCGGGCTGCACCAGGACGTAGGCGAGGCCCTTGGCGCCGCGCGCCTTCGCCCAGTCCTGCCAGGCGTCGAGCTCCTTGCGGGTCTGGCCGGCGCCGCCGGGCATCACCACCGCGCCGACGTAGGGGGCCTGGAACACGCGGAACGGGGTGTCCGCGAAGAACGCGGTGACCTCGGCCAGCTCGCAGCCGAACCGCAGGTCGGGCTTGTCGGAGCCGTACCGGTCCATCGCCTCGGCGAACGCCATCCGCGGCAGCGGCAGCGGGATGTCGGTGCCGAGCACCTCACTCCACAGGCGGGCGATGAGCTTCTCGCCGACCGCGATGACGTCCTCCTGGTCGACGAAGCTCATCTCGATGTCGACCTGGGTGAACTCGGGCTGGCGGTCGGCCCGGAAGTCCTCGTCCCGGTAGCAGCGGGCGATCTGGTAGTACCGCTCGAGCCCGCCGACCATGAGCAGCTGCTTGAACAGCTGCGGCGACTGCGGAAGCCCGTACCAGTGGCCGGGCTGGAGGCGGACCGGCACCAGGAAGTCGCGGGCGCCCTCCGGCGTGGAGACGGTCAGCGTGGGCGTCTCCACCCCGACGAAGTCGAGCTCGCGCATGACCTCGTGCACGATGTAGGTCGCCGTGGAGCGGGTGCGCAGGTTCTCCGCCATCTCCGGGCGGCGGATGTCGAGGTAGCGGTAGCGCAGGCGGGCCTCTTCGGAGACGTCCTGCGAGCCGTCCAGCGGGAACGGGAGCGGCGCGGCCTCGCTGAGGACCTCGATGGAGGAGGCCGCCACCTCGATGCCGCCGGTCGGGATCTCGGGGTTCTCGTTGCCCTCCGGCCGGACCCGGACCGCCCCGGTCACCGCGATGCAGTATTCGGCGCGCAGGTCGTGCGCCAGATCGTCCTCGCGGACGACGGTCTGGACGACGCCGGAGGCGTCGCGCAGGTCGAGGAAGACGACGCCGCCGTGGTCGCGGCGGCGGGCCACCCACCCGGCGAGGACGACGGTCTCGCCGGCGTGCTGCTCGCGCAGCGAGCCGGCGTCATGCGTGCGGATCAACGGGGTTCTCCTTGGTGTGGATCCTGGACTCAGGACCGGTGCGGACAGGGGCCGGGGGCGGTGGCGGCCGGCCCGGCTCCCCATGATGGCGGGACCGGCAGCTCAGCGCACGTCGAATCCGGCCAGGAACGGGTTGCCGCTCCGCTCCCGGGCGATCGAGGTCGCGGGGCCGTGGCCCGGGAGCACGGAGGCGTCGGCGGCGTCCGGGCCGGCCGTGGCGCGCAGGCTCTCCAGGATCTGCGCGTGGTCGCCGCCGGGCAGGTCGGTGCGGCCGATCGAGCCGGCGAACAGCAGGTCTCCGGTGAACAGCGCGTCCGCGCCGGAATCGGGACCGGCGCCGCCGGGCAGCCGGTAGACGACCGAGCCGGGGGTGTGCCCCGGCGTGTGCTCAGCGGTGATGCCGAGGCCGGCGTAGGGCAGCGGACCGTCCTGCGCACCCCTCACCTCGTGCACGGTGGGCGGCTCGGCCAGCGGGCCGAAACCGCCCAGCACGCCGCGGAGCTGCTCGGTGAAGGCCGCGTCGAGTCCGGCCGCCGGGTCGGTCAGCAGGTGCCGGTCGGCCGGGTGCACGCAGACCGGGACGCCGTGCTCGGCGGCCACATCGGCAGCCGACCAGACGTGGTCGAAGTGCCCGTGGGTGAGCAGCACCGCGGCCGGGGTGAGCCGGTGCTCGGCCAGCAGCTCCGCCAGCCCGCCGCGGGCGTCCATCCCCGGATCGACGACCACGCAGGGGCCGCCGGCCTCGGCGGCGGCCACGTAGCAGTTCGCGGCGAGCGGTCCGGCGGGAAAGGCGGCGATGAGCACGGCGGGGGCGACCTCGCAATTCTGCGCTGGCAGGCGGCTGGACGGGGCGGCGCGCACGATGCGCGGTGCCCGGGGCGCCCGGCGGGCAGCGGCCCTGCTGCGCGGCGTCCCGGCGCGTCCTGCGGACTCCCCCGAGCCTACCGGCCGCGACCTCGTTGCCATGCCGCATCACCATTCGGTCACCGGGTGGGTCCGCTCCCTTTGCGGCGGGCCCGGTCGGTGCCATATTGGTCGGCGTCGGTATCCGGAACAGTGTCCGGATATCGTGCTCAGTCAGGGCGGCGGCCGGGGGACGGCCCCCGGCGGCACAGCCGCGCGGCGCGCTGCCCCGGACGACACCGGACCCGGCGGCACGGCCGGGCTCATCACAGCTGGAGGACACGGTGACCACCGACCCCTGGGGCCGCGTAGACGACGACGGCACGGTCTACGTGCGCACGAGCGAGGGCGAGCGCGTCGTCGGGTCGTGGCAGGCAGGCGACCCCGCGGAGGCCCTCGCCTTCTTCCGGCGCAAGTACGACGCCCTGGTGACCGAGGTCGAGCTGCTGGAGCGGCGGCTGCGCACCACCGACCTGTCCGCGGCAGCCGCGCTGTCCAGCGTCGACAAGCTGCGCGCCGCCGTGCAGGACGCCAACGCCGTCGGCGACCTGGACGCGCTCACCGCCCGCCTCGACCGGCTGACCGGCCGGGCCGAGGAGCGCAAGGTCGAGCAGAAGCGCGCCGCCGAGGAGACCCGCACCCAGGCCCGCGACGTGAAGGAGCGGATCGTCGCCGAGGCCGAGCGGGTCGCCGAGGAGACCACGCACTGGAAGTCCGGCGCCGAGCGGATGAGCCAGCTGATGGACGAGTGGAAGGCCGCGCCGCGCGCCGACCGCCCCACCGAGCAGGCCCTGTGGAAGCGCATGTCGACCGCGCGCAACGCCTTCTCCAAGCGGCGCAAGGCGTACTTCGCCGGGCTGGACGCCCAGCGCGACGAGGTGCGGGCGGCCAAGGAGGTCCTGGTCGCCGAGGCCGAGTCGCTCTCCGGCTCCACCGACTGGGGCCCCACCTCGGGCCGCTACCGCGAGCTGATGCAGCGGTGGAAGGCGGCCGGACGGGCCGACCGCACCAGCGAGGACAAGCTCTGGGCCCGCTTCAAGGCCGCGCAGGACACGTTCTTCCAGGCCCGCAACGCGGTGTTCGCCGAGCGCGACGAGCAGCTGCGCTCCAACGCCGAGGTGAAGGAGAAGATCCTCACCGAGGCCCGCAGCGCGCTGGAGGGGGTCCGCGACCCGCGCGAGGCGCGCGCCCGGCTGCGCGACTTCCAGGAGGCGTGGGACGAGGCCGGACCGCTCCCCCGCGACGAGCGGGACCGCCTGGAGGGCGCGTTCCGCAAGGTCGAGGAGGGGGTGCGGCGCGCCGAGGACAGCGAGTGGCAGCGCACCAATCCCGAGGCGCGGGCCCGGGCGCAGGCCACCGTCGACCAGCTCCGCGGGTCCCTGGAGGACCTGGAGGCGAAGCTGGCCAAGGCCCGGACCGCGGGTGACGAGCGCAAGGCCGGCGACCTCGAGGAGACCATCGCGACGCGCCGCTCCTGGTTGCAGGAGGCCGAGCGCGCGCTGTCCGAGATGAGCTGAGCGGAACGCGGGCTGCGGGGCAGTCCCTCCGGGGCCGGCGGGCGGTGCGCCCGCCGGCCCCGCTGTGCGCTGCGGGGCGGTGGCGCGGCGGCGGTCGTGCCCGCGAGCGCTCGGCCCTTCGGCGCTAGGTCTTGGCGACGGTGAGCAGGACGACGGAGTCCTCCACCGCTTCGAGCGCGTGCACCGCTTCCGGGATGATCAGGAGGTCGCCCGCGCGCCCCTCCCAGGAGTCGGCGCCCTTCGCCGACTCGTCCGAGCCGGCCGATCCGGCCTTCGACCGCAGGACGACGCGGCCGCGCAGCACGGTGAGGGTGGCCTCGCCCGGATTGGGGTGGTCGGCCAGGGCGTTGCCCGCGGTGAGTGCGATGAGGGTCTGGCGCAGGGTGCGCTCGTGCCCGCCGTACACCGTCTCGGCGCTGCGCCCGGCCGGCGCCGAAGCCGCCTCGGCCAGGTGGCGGCGGGCCAGCGCATCCAGGGAGAGCTTCATCATGCCGGCAGTCTGGCACAGCAGCGCCCCGATCCGGCGCTCCTGACGCGCCGCACGCACCCCTCGTCCTCGTCCGGGACCGCCGCTGCCCGCCGGCCGGGAACCGCAGGCGCGTCCGGCCGCGGACGGGCCGCGCCGCACGGGCGCTGCAGGGCTCCTGCCTCCGCTGGTGCCGGAGGTCAGTTCTTCAGGCGGTAGACGTCGTAGACGCCGTCGACGCCGCGCACCGCCTTGAGCACGTGGCCCAGGTGGGTGGGGTCGGCCATCTCGAAGGTGAACCGGCTCAGCGCCACGCGGTCCCGGCTGGTCTGCACCGTGGCCGAGAGGATGTTGACGTGCTGGTCGGAGAGGACCCGGGTGATGTCGGACAGCAGCCGGGACCGGTCCAGCGCCTCCACCTGCAGCGCGACGAGGAACATGGCCCCGTCGCCCTGCCGCCACTCGACGTCGACCATCCGCTCCGGATCGAGCGCGCGGGTGTTCACGCAGTCCTTGCGGTGCACCGACACCCCGTTGCCGCGGGTCACGAAGCCGACGATGGGGTCGCCGGGCACCGGGGTACAGCAGCGGGACAGCCGCACCCAGACGTCCGGATCGCCCTCGACCGCCACACCGGAGCCGCCGCCGGAGCGCTGCCGGCGCGGCGGCGCCTGCGTGGGCAGCGACGATTCAGCGATGTCCTCCTCGGCGCTCTCGATACCGCCGAGCGAGTCCACCAGCTTCTGCACCACGCTCTGCGCGCTCACCTGGTTCTCGCCGACGGCGGCGTAGAGCGCGTCGACGTCGGAGTAGCGCAGGTCCCGGGCGAGCGCGAGCAGCGCCTCGCCGCTGAACAGCCGCTTGATGGGCAGCTCCTGCTTGCGCATGACCCGGGCGATGGCGTCCTTGCCCTGCTCGGCGGCTGCCTCGCGGCGCTCCTTGGTGAACCACTGGCGGATCTTGTTGCGGGCCCGCGCGCTCTTCACGAAGGAGAGCCAGTCGCGGCTGGGCCCCGCGTCGCTCGCCTTGGAGGTGAGGATCTCGATCGTCTCGCCGTTGTGCAGTTCGCTGTCGAGCGAGACGAGGCGGCCGTTGACGCGCGCGCCGACGGTGCGGTGCCCGACCTCGGTGTGCACCGCGTAGGCGAAGTCGACGGCGGTGGCGCCCTGCGGCAGCGAGATGACGTCGCCCTGCGGGGTGAAGACGAACACCTCCTGCACCGACAGGTCGAAGCGCAGCGACTCCAGGAACTCGCCGGGGTCCTTGGTCTCCTGCTGCCAGTCGATGAGCTGGCGCAGCCAGGCCATGTCGCCGGTGCCCTTGGCTTTGCCGCTCTCCTTGCCGGAGACCCGGTCTTCCTTGTACTTCCAGTGCGCGGCGATGCCGTATTCGGCGCGGCGGTGCATCGCACGGGTGCGGATCTGCAGCTCGACCGGGTTGCCGGACGGGCCGATGACCGTGGTGTGCAGCGACTGGTACATGTTGAACTTCGGCATCGCGATGTAGTCCTTGAACCGGCCGGGGACCGGGTTCCACCGCGCGTGGATGGTGCCGAGTGCGGCGTAGCAGTCGCGGACGCTGTCCACCAGGACCCGCACCGCGACGAGGTCGTAGATCTCGTCGAAGCCGCAGTTGCGGGCGATCATCTTCTGGTAGATCGAGTAGTAGTGCTTGGGCCGGCCGCGCACGGTCGCCTTGATGCGCGCCTCGCGCAGGTCGGCGGAGACGGCCTCGATCACGTCCTGCAGGTAGAGGTCGCGGCGCGGTGCGCGCTCGGCGACCAGGCGGGCGATCTCGTCGAACCGCTTCGGGTAGAGCGTGGCGAACGCGAGGTCCTCCAGCTCCCACTTGATGGTGTTCATGCCCAGCCGGTGGGCGAGCGGGGCGAAGATCTCCAGCGTCTCCCGGGCCTTCTTCTCCCGCTTGGCCTGCGGCAGGTAGCGCAGCGTCCGCATGTTGTGCAGGCGGTCGCACAACTTGATGACCAGCACCTTGATGTCGCGGGACATCGCCACGACCATCTTGCGGACCGTCTCGGCCTGGGTGGCCTCGCCGTACTTGACCTTGTCCAGCTTGGTGACGCCGTCGACGAGCTCGGCGATCTCGTCGCCGAAGTCGGCGCGCAGCGTGTCCAGCGCGTAGGGGGTGTCCTCCACCGTGTCGTGCAGCAGCGCCGCCGCGATGGTGGGCTCCTGCATGCCGAGCTCGGCGAGGATGGTGGCCACCGCGAGCGGGTGGGTGATGTAGGGGTCCCCGCTCTTGCGCTTCTGGTCGCGGTGGTAATAGGCCGCAACGTCGTAGGCGCGCTCGATCAGCCGCACGTCGACCTTGGGATGGGTCGCGCGGACGGTCTTCACGAGTGGCTCGAGGACCGGGTTCATGGTCACCCCCCGCTGGGCGCCGAGACGGGCGAGTCTGCGGCGGACGCGGACGCTGGAGGACGGTGCGGGCTCGGCGGCTGCCGCCGGTACCGCGGTGCTTCCGGACGGCGGCTCCGGAGCGGGCGCGTCCGGCGCCGGATCCGCCGGCGCGGACTGCGCCTGCTGCGCGGGCTCCGCGGAGTGGCCGGGGTGCGCGGGCTGCTGGGACGCTCCGGCCTGCTCGGCCGGCTGCGGCGCTGCCCGCGGATCCGCGGCCGGCGCCATACCGGGCGACGCGGCCGCACTCGTCGGTGTCGGCTCCGGTGGCATGGCATCCCTCCCGCGGCTGCCGTGGACGAACGGCTCACCTGGTGCAACGCGACGGTGCCGCCGGTCTATGCCCGACCGGGGCCGAGGCCCGGCCGGCGTCGGTGACCAGCTGCGATACACGACCGGTCCGGCCGGTCGGCGCCGCGCCCGCCCGGATGCCGGACGGCAGCGGGGCCGCTGCCGCGCCCGGCGGCAGCCGGCCCGCCGCGTCAGGCGGCGGTGAGCGCGGTGACGTCCACGTCGGTCAGACGGTCACGGCCGTTCAGGAAGCCGAGCTCCATGAGGACCGAGAATCCCACGACCGTACCACCCGCCCTGCGGACCAGGTCCACCGCGGCCCGTCCGGTGCCCCCGGTGGCGAGGACATCGTCGACGACGAGCACGCGGGCCCCCGGCGCGACGGCGTCGGCATGCATTTCGACGGTCGCGGAGCCGTACTCGAGATCATAGGACTCGGCGAGCGCCTGCGCGGGCAGTTTCCCGGCTTTGCGTACCGGGACGAAGCCCGCGCCCAGTGCGAGCGCGACCGGTGCGGCGAGGATGAAGCCGCGCGCCTCCAGCCCGACCACGGCGTCGACGCCGGCGCCGCGGTAGGGCTCCGCCATGGCGTCGACGACGGCGCGCAGGCCCCCGGCGTCGGCGAGCAGCGGGGTGATGTCCTTGAACACCACGCCCTGCTCGGGAAAGTCGGGGATGTCGCGGATGCCGGCGGCGATGGCCGCGGCGGCTGCCTCGGCGGTGGAGGCGGCATCGGTGGAGGGGTCGGCGGGCATGGTGCGGGGTTCTCTTTCGCGTCGGGCGGCCGGCGGGGCGGCGGGCGCCGGATGGCGGCGTCGGTCGCACCGGCCGGGGACCGGATGTCGGGCCGGCGGAGCCGGGGCGGCGTCGCCGAAAGGCCGGAGCGGTGCGCGGCAGCAGGGCGGCCGGCCCCGCACAGCGCGGCCTGGGCCGGCTGCCGCGGCGGCCGGCCCAGGCCAGAGTAGTGGCAGTGCCGGCGGAGGCCGGCGGACGCCCGCCGCGGAAGCGGACGGGGCGCGCTGGGGCGGGCTACTTGTTGTCGCCGTCTCCGGAGTCGCGGCCCGGGAAGTCGGGGCGGTCCTCGACCGGGGTGTCGTCGGCGGCACCGGGCTCCTGGACGGCGTCGGCGATGCCGGCCTTCAGGATGCGGATCCGCGTGCCGGGCGATACTTCGAGCTCGACCTCAGCGTCGCGCACCTCCACGATCGTGCCGTAGAAGCCGGCCTGGGTGAGCACCTCCTGGCCGGGGTGGAGACGGTTCTGCATCTCCATCTGCTGCTTGCGGCGCCGCTGCTGCGGCCGGATGATGAGCAGCCAGAAGACGAGGACGAGCAGCGCAATCATGAGCACTGACTGCATCATGCTGCCGCCCGCTGCGGCTTCCTGCGCGAGAATGGTGGTCTGGCCCTGCACGGGGGCGTCCTTTCCTGGTGTTTCCCGTGGACGAACTCCACGCCGACAAAGAACGAACGGACCCGCCCCCGTGTTCCCGGCGCGCCGGAGCCGTGCGCTCTCGCGCCCAGCCTAGGGCGTGATCGGCGGGCGGCGTCCGCGGCGCAGCGCACCGGGGCGGTCCGCGGCCGGGCACGCCCCCGGCCGCGCCGCCCGGCTCAGCCGAACGGCGCCTGCTCCGGCGCGGCGAGGCCCAGGTGCTCCCACGCCTGCGGGGTGGCGACGCGGCCGCGCGGAGTCCGTGCGACAAATCCCTCCCTGACCAGGAAGGGCTCGGCGACGGTCTCCACCGTCTCCGGCTCCTCGCCGACCGAGACGGCGAGCGTGGACAGGCCGACCGGCCCGCCGCGGAACCGGCGCAGCAGCGCGTCGAGCACGGCCCGGTCGAGCCGGTCGAGTCCGCGCGCGTCGACCTCGTACAGCTCCAGGGCGGCGCGGGCCGCGTCCAGGTCGAGCCGGCCGTGCCCGCGCACCTGGGCGTAGTCGCGCACCCGCCGGAGCAGCCGGTTGGCGATGCGCGGCGTACCGCGGGAGCGGCCGGCGATCTCCGCGGCGGCGTCGCCCTCCAGCGCGACGTCCAGCAGCGCTGCAGAGCGGCGCACGATGTGCTCCAGGTCGGCCGGCAGGTAGTAGTCCATGTGCGCGGTGAAGCCGAACCGGTCGCGCAGCGGGGACGGCAGCATGCCGGCCCGCGTGGTCGCGCCGACCAGGGTGAACGGCGCGATGTCGAGCGGGATGGCGGTGGCGCCCGGCCCCTTGCCGACCATCACGTCCACCCGGAAGTCCTCCATGGCGACGTAGAGCATCTCCTCGGCGGGGCGCGCCATCCGGTGGATCTCGTCCAGGAAGAGGACTTCGCCCTCCTGCAGGGTGGACAGCACCGCGGCGAGGTCGCCGGAGCGCTCGATCGCGGGGCCGGAGCTGATCCGCAGCGGCGCGCCGAGCTCGGCGGCGATGATCATCGCGAGGGTGGTCTTGCCCAGGCCGGGCCCGCCGGACATCAGGACGTGGTCGGGCGCCCGGCCGCGGTGCTGCGCGCCGCGCAGCACCAGGGAGAGCTGTTCGCGGACCCGGTCCTGGCCGACGAAGTCGTCCAGGGTGCGCGGGCGGAGCGCGCCTTCGAGGGCGCGCTCGTCGTCGGCGGCGGCGGGCGAGGCGACACCGCGGTCGTAGTCGTCCATGGGGAAGGCTCCTCCGGTGCTCTCCGGCGGTTCAGACCCGGCTCAGTGTGCGCAGGGCGGACCGCAGCAGGGCGGCGACGTCGGGCTCCTCGCCGGGGCCGGGCGCGACGGCGTCGGCGGCGGCTTCGGCGTCGCGCGCGGTCCACCCCAGGCCGGTCAAGCCGGCCACGACCTGGGGGCGCCAGTGCGCGGGGGCGGCCGCGGACTCCTCGGCGCCGGCAGCGGGGGCGCCGGCGGCCGGAGCGCCGGCGGCGGGGCCGAGCTTGTCGCGCAGTTCCAGCACGATGCGCTGGGCGCCCTTGCGGCCGATGCCGGGCACGGCGGTGAGCGCCGCGGTGTCCTCGGCGGCGACGGCGGCGCGCAGCGTGTCCGGGCTGTGCACGGCCAGCATGGCGAGTGCGAGGCGCGGGCCGACGCCGGAGGCGGACTGGAGGCGCTCGAAGACGTCCCGCTCATCGGAGTCGGCGAAGCCGAAGAGGGTGAGCGATTCTTCGCGCACCACCAGCGCGGTGGCGACGGTGGCGGTTTCGCCGACCCGCAGCCGGCCGAGCGTGGACGGCGTGCACTGCACGGCCATGCCGACACCGCCGACGTCGAGGACGGCGCTGCCGAGGCCCCGCTCGGCCACCCTTCCGGTGAGGAACGCGATCACCTGCGGTCTTCCTTTCCGCGCCCGCGCGCCGCGGCGCGGGCCAGCTCCACTTTGCGGGCGAACTCCTGCTGTGTGGCCTGCTGCGCGGCCTGGACCGCCTGCACCGACGCTGCGCGGGCCGCTGTGCCCGCGGCGGCCGGAGCACCGCCGGAGGTGCCGGACACCCCGCCGCGCCACAGGTGGCAGATCGCGAGCGCGACGGCATCGGCGGCGTCAGCCGGCCGCGGCGGCCCGGCCAGTTGGAGGATGCGGGCGACCATGGCGCCCACCTGCTGCTTGTCGGCGCGGCCGCTCCCGGTGACGGCCGCCTTGGCCTCACTGGGGGTGTGCGTGGCGACGGGCAGTCCGCGGCGCGCGGCGCAGACGAGGGCCACACCGCTGGCCTGGGCGGTGCCCATGACGGTGCTGAGGTTGTGCTGGGCGAAGACGCGTTCGACGGCGACCGCGTCGGGGCGGTGCTCGTCCAGCCACTCCTCGATGCCGCGCTCGACGGCGACGAGGCGGTGCGCCGGGTCCAGCCCGGGATCGGTGCGGACGACGCCGGCGCCGAGCAGCCGCGGCGGCCGCCCGGGCGCGCCCTCGACGGCACCGACGCCGCACCGGGTCAGCCCCGGGTCGATGCCCACAACGCGCACGTCCGCCCCCTTCGCTGCCCCTCTCGAACGCCCGTTCGCAGCCTACTACGGGGGCCGGCTGCCGGCTGCCTCCGCACCGCGCCGGATCCGCCTGCCGCCCCGCGGGCGGGTGCACCGGGAGCGGGTGCCGGGTACCGCCGGGGCGGCGCGGTGCGGAGATGCCCGCCCCGATGCGGAAGACGGTGCCGAGCCCTCGATCGCGATCCCGGCCGTGCGGGCGGCTGCGCCGGCCGGCGCAGCGATGCGCCGGCGGAGGCCGGGGAACGGCGACCGCTCCGCCGCGCCGGCCGCGGTGCCGGTTCCGGTCAGCGCGGAGAGGCCGGTCGGGACGGCCTGGCAGAGGACGCCGGCGCCGGGCGCGGGGCGCACCGCGGCGAGCGGGCGGAGGTCCAGGCCGGCGGGGGCGCCGGAGAACCGGGGGGAGGGCAACCGGGCGCCGAGCACCGCCTCCCCTCCCCGGGGGCCGGTGCCGCGCTACCGCTCCCCTCCCCCGTGCCTGGTTCCGCCCGCCGCCGGAGCGTCCGCACCGGCCGCCCGTGCCGCGGGAACCGGCTGATCGGGCAGTGGCGCGCCCTCGGGCCCGGCGGCGACCTCCGGGGCCGCGGCGGGTGCGCGGCGGTCCGGCACACGGAGGCGCGGTCCCCCGCGGAGGGGACGAGCGGCCCGCGCCTGCCCGCGCGCTGGGCTTCGCACCCTCCGGGCGGGCTGCAGCAGCCCTCGGGCGCGGCGGCCGCGGGCCGGGCGCAGACCGGTGCCAAAGCGAAGGGCGTCAAGGCCGGTCGGACCGGCCTTCGACGCCCTTCGCTGCGGGGCCCTGCCCCGGACGGCATACCGCCGCTAGCCGATCTTCTCCATGACCTCGTCGGAGATGTCGGCGTTGGTGTAGACGTTCTGCACGTCGTCGGAGTCCTCCAGGACGTCGACGACGCGGAGCACCTTCTTGGCGTCCTCCTCGCCGAGGGGGATCTCCATGCTGGGCAGCCAGGAGGATTCGGCCGACTCGTAGTCGATCCCGGCCTCCTGCAGCGCGGTGCGCACGGCCACCAGGTCGGTCGCCTCGCTCACGACCTCCCAGGACTCGCCCAGGTCGTTGACGTCCTCGGCGCCGGCTTCGAGCACGGCGAGGGTGACGTCGTCCTCGGTGGTGCCCTCCTTCGACACCAGCACCACGCCCTTGCGGTTGAACAAGTAGGACACCGAGCCGGCGTCGGCCATGTTGCCGCCGTTGCGGGTGACCGCGACGCGCACCTCGGAGGCGGCGCGGTTGCGGTTGTCGGTGAGGCACTCGACCAGCAGGGCGACTCCGCCGGGGGCGTAGCCCTCGTACATGATGGTCTGCCACTCGGCGCCGCCGGCCTCTTCACCGGAGCCGCGCTTGCGGGCGCGCTCGATGTTGTCCAGCGGGACCGAGTTCTTCTTCGCCTTCTGGATGGCGTCGTAGAGCGTGGGGTTGCCCTCCGGGTCGCCGCCGCCGGTCCGCGCCGCCACCTCGACGTTCTTGATCAGCTTGGCAAAGAGCTTGCCGCGCTTGGCGTCGATGACGGCTTTCTTGTGCTTGGTGGTGGCCCACTTGGAGTGGCCGCTCATGCCGTTCCTTTCACGATGTCGACGAAGAGTCGGTGGATACGCGCATCCCCGGTGAGCTCGGGGTGGAATGAGGTGGCCAGCAGGCTCCCTTGTCGTACCGCCACGATCCTACCGGCCGCGCCCTCCCCGCCGCGGACGCTGGAACCGGTCCTGCCGAGCACCTCCACCCCCGCGCCGGGGGACGCCACCTCCGGAGCGCGGATGAAGACCGCCTCCACCGGGCCGCCGGGGACGCCGCGCATCGCGACCGCGGCCTCGAACGAGTGGACCTGGCGGCCGAACGCGTTGCGGCGCACGGTCACGTCCAGGCCGCCGAGGGTGCGCTGGTCGGCGGCGCCGCCCTCGATGCGGTCGGCGAGCAGGATCATGCCGGCGCAGGTGCCGAAGGCGGGGAGCCCGCCGCGCAGGCGCGCGCGGAGCGGCCCGGCCAGGCCGTACCGATCGGCCAGCTTCATCATCGCGGTGGACTCGCCGCCGGGCAGGACGATGCCGTCCAACCCGCCGAGCTGCTCCGGGCGGGTGACGCGCAGCCCCGCGGCGCCGCTGGCCGCGAGACTGCGCAGGTGCTCCTCCGTGTCGCCCTGCAGGGCGAGCACCCCGATGCGCGGAGCGGCGGCTACCACCCGCGCCCGGCGAAGCGCTGCTCGGCGCCGAGTTCATCCAGGCCGATGCCGACCATGGCCGGGCCCAGGCCGCGGGAGACGCGCGCGATCACCGCGGGGTCGCTGTAGTGCAGGGTGGCCTGCACGATGGCGTCGGCGCGGCGCGCCGGGTCGCCGGAGGCGAAGATCCCCGAGCCGACGAAGACGCTCTCCGCGCCGAGCTGGCGCATCAGGGCCGCGTCGGCCGGGGTGGCGACGCCGCCGGCGGAGAACAGCGGGACCGGCAGCGCACCGGTCCGCGCGGCTTCGCGGACCACGTCGTAGGGCGCCCGGAGCTCCTTGGCGGCGGCGAACAGCTCGGCCTCGTCCAGGGTGCCGAGGCGGCGGATCCCGCCGCGGATGGCGCGCAGGTGCTGGGTGGCCTCCACGACGTCGCCGGTGCCGGCCTCCCCCTTGGAGCGGATCATGGCCGCGCCCTCGGCGGTGCGGCGGAGGGCCTCGCCGAGGGTGGTGGCGCCGCAGACGAACGGCACGGTGAAGGCCCACTTGTCGATGTGGTGGGCCTCGTCGGCGGGGCTGAGGACCTCCGACTCGTCGACGAAGTCCACCCCGAGCGACTCCAGGACCTGGGCCTCGACGAAGTGCCCGATGCGGGCCTTGGCCATCACCGGGATGGAGACGGCGGAGATGATGCCGTCGATCAGTTCGGGGTCGGACATCCGCGCGACGCCGCCGTCCCGGCGGATGTCGGCGGGCACCCGCTCCAGGGCCATCACGGCCACGGCGCCGGCGTCTTCGGCGATGCGGGCCTGGTCCGGGGTGACGACGTCCATGATGACGCCGTTCTTGAGCTGCTCGGCCATCCCGCGCTTGACGCGGGTGGTGCCGGTCGCCGGGGAGGCGCCGGCTGCGGGGGCGGTACCGGATTCGGGCATGGTTCACGGCTCCTGCGCAGTCGTGGGGAACCCTCCCCACTCTAGTGCGGGCCCGCAACCGGGCCCGGGGCGGCCCGGGGGCAGTCCGCACCGGCCGCGCGCTCCGCCGGCGCCGCGGATGGGCTACTCCCCCGGTTCCTCCCCGGCACCGCGCTGCTGCGGGGGCTCCCGCGGGGGCGCCCCCGGCGGCTCCGCACCGGGCTCCCCGGGATCCGGTTGCGCGGCGGCCGCCTGAGCGCCGCGGACGGCGGGCGGTTCGTCGTCCATCTCGAAGAAGGCGGGCAGCGGTGCGCGGCCGACCAGCCGGAGCAGGCGGACGAGCCGGGCGGCGCGGGCCTGGCGGGTCTGGGCGGCGGCGTCGTTGTAGAAGCTGCGCGCGATCAGCACGTCCTTGGCGGCGGCGGACACCTCCGCGTGCACCGCAGCCGGGAGCTGCGCTCCGGCGTGCTCCAGCACCGTGCGCAGTGCCGCCGACAGCCGGCTTTCGGCGAGTTCCCGGTCCTCCCCGGCCCGGTAGGCGGCGCCGGCGGCGTCGGCGAGCAGCACCGCCGAGGCGGGTTCCAGCGCGCGGTCGGCGGAGAGCTCCAGCACCACGGCGGCGCGCCGGTTGAGCGCCGCCTCCAGCGCGGCCCGCGCGGTCTCCACTCTGGTGTGCAGCCGGTCCAGCCGGGTGGCCCGCCAGGAGGCGTAGAACGAGCAGAGCAGTGCGAGCGCGACTCCGGTGATCAGGGCGGAGAGCCAGTCGGCCACGGCTCAGCCCGCTTCACTGCCGACGCCGACGGGGGTGCGGGCCCCCGGCGGGAGCACGGCCGCGTAGACCCGCGCCACGTCGGCCGCGACAGCACTCCAGTCGTAGGCGCGTACGGCGGCCGCTGCGGCGGCCGACAGCGCGCGGCGCCGCTCGGGCGCGTCCAGCAGGGCTGCGGCGCCGGCGGCCAGCGCCGCCGGGTCGCCGGCCGGGAACAGCGCGCCGGCCCGGCCGCCGTCCAGCACGCTGCGGAAGGCCGGAATGTCGCTGGCGAGCACCGGAGCGCCGGCGGCCATGGCCTCGGTCAGCACCATGCCGAAGCTCTCGCCGCCGAGGTTGGGCGCGCAGAACACGTCCACGGACCGGTAGGCGCGCTCCCGGTCGGCGTCGGAGACGCGGCCGAGCGCCACTGTGCGCTCGCGCAGCGGCTCCGGCAGCCGTGCGCGGGCGGCGTCGGCGTCCCCCGGCCCGGCGAGCAGCAGCCGCAGGCCGGGCCGCCCGGGGGCGAGTTCAGCGAACGCGTCGAGCAGCACCGGCAGGCCCTTGCGCGGCTCGTCGAGGCGGCCGAGGAAGCCGAGCGCGCCGCCGCTGCCGGGCCAGCCGGGAAGCGGCCGGGCTCGGGCGAACCGGTCGGCGGCCACCCCGTTGGGGATGAGTACCGCATCGCCGCCGAGGTGCTCGACGAGGGTGCGGCGGGCCGCTTCGGAGACGGCGATGCGGCCGTTGATCTTCTCCAGCGCGGTGCGCAGCGCGGCGGCGGAGGCGGCCATCGCCCGCGAGCGCGGGTTGGCGGTGTGGAAGGTGGCGACCAGCGGACCGTCGGCCACCCAGCAGGTCAGCAGGGACAGGCTCGGCGCTGCGGGCTCGTGTACGTGCAGGACGTCGAAGGCGCCGTCGCGGATCCAGCGGCGGACCCGCGCGGCGGCGCGGACGCCGAAGCAGAGCCGCGCCACCGAGCCGTTGTAGGGCACCGGGACGGCGCGGCCGGCCGGCACCAGGAAGTCGGGCAGCTCGGTGCCGCCGGCCGCCGCGGCGGCGGTATCGCACGGCGCGAGGACGCTCACCTCGTGGCCGAGCGAGCGCAGCGCCCGCGCGAGGTCGGCGACGTGCTGCTGGACCCCGCCCGGCACCTCCCAGGTGTAGGGGCACACGATCCCCACCCGCATCGGTGTCACCCCGTCCCGGCGGTGCGCGGGCCCGGGGGCGGGCCGTCGAGGTCGGCGGTGAAGACGCGCTGCAGCATGTGCCAGTCCTCGGGGTGGCGGGCGATGGCGCCCTCGAAGGCGGTGGCGAGCGACTGCGTCATGGCGGCCACCCGCGCGGGGCGGCCGGCGTGCTGCGGTACCGGGATCTCGGGGAGGACGTCGATGCGCAGGGCCGGGCCGTCGTAGGAGAGCGCGACCGGCATCAGCGCGGCGCCGGTGCGCTCGGCGAGCGCGGCGGGACCGGCCGGCATCCGGGCGTCCTCGCCGAACAGCCGCACGCCGACCCCGCCGGCGGTCAGGTCGCGGTCGGCGAGCAGGCAGACCAGGCCGCCGGCGCGCAGCCGGCGGGCGAGCCGGCCGGTCGCGGTGCCGATGGCGCCGTCGGCGCCGGAGAGCGGCAGCACCTCCATGCCCAGCGACGCGCGGAAGGCGGTGAACTTCTCGAAGACCGGCTCCGGGCGGAGCCGCTCGGCGACGGTGGTGAGCGGGATGCCGCGGCGGGTGATCCACGCGCCGGCGTGGTCCCAGTTGCCCATGTGCGGCAGCGCCGCGACGGCGCCGCGGCCGGAGGCGACCGCGTCCTCCAGCGGCTGCAGGCCGTGCGCCCGGGTGCGGGCGTCCAGGGTGGGCCCGTCGATCGCGGGCAGCCGGAACATCTCGTAGAAGTAGCGCAGGTAGGAGCGCATGCCGGCGCGGGAGAGGGCGCGCAGCTGGGCGGCGGTGGCGTTCGGGCCGGCGACCCGGCGCAGATTGGCTTCGAGGCGGGCCACGCCGGGCCCGCGGCGGCGCCAGGCGCGGTCTGCGGCCGCGGTGAACGCGGCCCGGCCGGGTGCTTCGGGAAGCTCCCGGACCAGGCGCCACCCCGCCGTGTAGACGAAGGTGGCCAGGCGGTCGTCCATCAGCGCAGCTCCCGGTCGTTGCCGGGGTCGCTCAGCCGGGCGCGGGTCTCGACCATCCGCTGGATGACGGTGACGGCGCTGAGCAGCGCCAGCAGCCACACTCCGCCGGCCAGGAAGTAGGGCACGCCGAGGCCGCCCAGGCCGGTCGCGATGAGGATGACGATGAGGCGCTCGGTACGTTCGGCGACGCCGACGTCGCAGTTGACGCCGAGCCCTTCGGCGCGCGCCTTGATATAAGACACGCCGAACCCGGCGACCAGGCAGAACAGGGCGGCGCCGCCGAGCACCGGGTCGTTGCCGCCGCCGAAGAACCACACGGCGAGGCCGGCCAGCACGGCGGCGTCGGAGACCCGGTCGAGAGTGGAGTCGAGGAATGCGCCCCACTTGGTCTGCTCGCCGGAGGCGCGGGCGACCGCGCCGTCGAGCATGTCGAAGAGCACGAAGACGGTGACGGCGACGGCACCGACGTAGAGGTCGCCCCGCGGGAAGAAGAACAGCGAGGCGGCGACCGTACCGGCGGTGCCGGCCAGCGTCACCATGTTGGCGGTGACGCCCATCCGCACGAGGCCGCGGCCGACGGGAGCGGTCATCCGGGTGATCGCGGGGCGCAGGAATCTCAGCATGTCATCTCAGGATCGTAGGCGGGCGCGGCGGCGCGGGCGAGTCGGCGCGCAGCCGGTGCGGCATCCGGCTGCCGCCGGTCGGGGCTCCGGGCCGGCCACTGCGCTGGGTGGAGCGGCCGGGTCCGGGTGGGCGGGTGGCGCTGGCCGCCCGCGGTTCCGGAGGGGCGTCCGGCTCGGCGGGGCCGGGGCGGCGTTGGCCGCGCGCGGTGGCGGCGGTGCACCCGTCGCACGGCCGGCGGAGGAGTCAGGGCGGGTTTTCCTCCTCGCTTGAGGAGAACGCCGCGAGGTGCGTGCCAGGGCGCCGCGCAGCAGGACAGGTGCCCACCCGGCACGCCCGGGGCGTGGTGGGTGAACGGCGTTCGTCGCGAGCAGGACAGGTGTCCACCAGACACGCCCTAGTCCGCGGGCGGGGCGGTCACGGCGCAGGCGGCGGTGCCGCCCGGCATCCGGTGCCGGTTGCGGGCGACCCACCGGTAGGCGGCGGCGCCGGCCGGGCGGAGCGGACGGGTGCGCAGCAGCGCGCCGAGCGGGCGCACGGCGGCGACCGGCGAGCTGACCAGCAGGGCCGCTACCGCGTCGATGCCGCCCCACAGGCGGCGGCCGTCGGGGTGGGCCAAGAGGACCTCGTGCCGGGCGCGGTCCGCGGTGGGAGCGCTCAGCCCGGCCCGGTGGGCGGGCACGGCGCGGACACCCGGTGCGAGGCGCCGCTGGGCGAAGCGGACGCTGGCCTCGCAGAATCCGCAGTCGCCGTCGTAGACGAGGAGCGGTGGTCCGATGGCGGTGCCTCCCGGGGGATCGATGGTGCGTTATTCGGGCTGCTGCGGGTGCGGCCAGTGCGCGGCCAGCTTCGCGCGGCTCTGCTCGAGCATCTCGGGGAGCACCTTGGTCTGGCCGATGACCGGCATGTAGTTGGTGTCGCCGCCCCACCGGGGCACGATGTGCTGGTGCAGGTGGGCGGCGATTCCGGCGCCGGCCGCGGTGCCGAGGTTCATGCCCACGTTGTAGCCGTGCGGCACGTAGGCGGCGGCCAGAGCGGCGATGGCGTCCTGGGTGAGCGCGGCGATCTCGGCGGTCTCCGCGGCGTCCAGGTCGGTGTAGCCGGAGACGTGCCGGTAGGGGCAGACGAGCAGGTGGCCGCTGTTGTACGGGTAGCGGTTGAGGACGGCGTAGGCGCGGCGGCCGCGGTGCACCACGAGGCCCTCGGCGTCGGGCAGGCCGGGCGCGCGGCAGAACGGGCAGCCGTCGCCGGCCTCGGGGCCGGCGGGCTTGTCCTCACCCTTGATGTAGGCCATCCGGTGCGGTGTCCAGAGCCGCTGGCAGCCGTCCGGGTCGGGCGCGGGGCCCGGCTCCGGGGCCGGCGCACCGGCGCCGCCCTGCCCGGTCTCGCCCCGGTCCGCGGGGCCCGGGTTGCGGGAGCCCTGCTCTGCACCGCTCATCGCGCGCTCGTCTCCGATCCTGGTCCGGTCGTCCCCAGCATAGGGCGGAGCGGCGGCCTCCCGGCCCCGCGGGCGGTGCGGCCGCGGGGCCGGGAGGCTGCAGCGCTACTCGGCTGGCTGGGCGGCGTCCGCGCCGCTCCCGCCGGCGGAGGCCGGCTGGGCGGGGGCGCGGTCTTCGGTGCCCGCGGCGGCGTCCGCGCCCTCGGGGGCGTAGCGGCTGGTGAGCTTCACCGGCTCGGCGTCAGTCGCCGCCTTCTTCGCGCGGCGGCGCTTGGAGAGGATGTTGAGCACCTCGACGAAGAGGGAGAAGCCCATCGCGAAGTAGATGTAGCCCTTGGGCACGTGGAAGCCGAGCCCTTCGGCGACCAGGGTCATGCCGATCAGCAGGAGGAACGCCAGCGCCAGCATCTTGACCGTCGGATGGGCGTTGACGAACCTGCCGAGCGGGTTGGCGGCGACGAGCATCACGATGACGGCGATGACGACGGCCGCGACCATGACCCAGATCCCGCCGGGCTGGTTGCCGATCATGCCGACAGCGGTGATCACCGAGTCGAGCGAGAAGACCAGGTCCAGCGCGACGATCTGCAGGATGACGGCGCCGAAGGCGGCCCGGACCTTGCCGGAGGCGTGCCCCTCGTGCCCCTCCAGGCTCTCGTGGATCTCGTAGGTGGCCTTGCCGATCAGGAAGAGTCCGCCGGCGAGCAGGATGATCGCCTGCCCGGAGAAGTCGACCCCGAAGACGGTGAACAGCGGGGTGGTCAGCCGCATGATGAGGGTGATGGACGCCAGCAGTGCCAGGCGGCCGACCAGGGCGAGTCCGATGCCGATCTTGCGCGCCTTGTCGCGCTGGTGCGGCGGGAGCTTCTCGGCCAGGATCGAGATGAAGACCAGGTTGTCGATCCCGAGGACGATCTCCAGCGCGGTCAGCGTCAGGAATCCGATGATCAGGTCGGTTGCCATGAAGGGGTCCGCTCAGGTTCGGGTGGGGGGCAGGAGCCTCGCAACGCTAGAACGGAGCGGATAAGCCCGCGGTAAGGGGCGCGGCCCGCTGAGCTGCGGCGCTGACCTACGATTCCCATCAGGCGGGAATTATCCCTTTCGCTCCCTTTTGATGCCTTCTTACCGTTACCCGGTCACCCCCGCCGGGAGAGGAGGACCCGTGCTGCCCAGCACCCCCGCGGCCGCCAGCGGCCGTACCGCTGACGCGTCCGCAGCCGCCGGCAACACCGGCCGCTCGGCCGACCGGCTGCTCCGCGTCCTCCTGCTGTTCGCCCGCGAGGAGTCCCTGACCGCGGCCGGAATCGCCGATGCCACCGGCATCCCAGTCAGCACGGTGTACCGCATCCTGGGCGGGCTGACCGGGACCGGGCTGGTGCGCCGCACCGCGCCCGGCGGCAGCTACACGGCCGGCCCGGTGGCGGTCCAGTTCGCCGAGCGCTACCGCACCGGCGCGCTGGAGCGCACCGCGATCGGCCCGCGCCTGGCCCGGCTCTCCCGGGAGTCCGGTGAGCTGGCCGCCTTCCTGGTACCGATGGGCACCGAAGCGCTGTGCGTCGACGCCGTGGAGGGGCCGCGCGTCCTGCGGTGCAGCTACAGCCGCGGCGCAACGCAGCCGCTGCTGCGCGGCGCAACGGCGCTGGCCCTGCTCGCGCACCTGCCCGAGGAGCGGCGCCAGGGCGTCTACTCCGCCTACGGGCTCGCCCCGGGGCAGGTGCGCGAGCTGGAGGCGCAGCAGCTGCAGGTGCACCGGGACGCGGTCGCGGTCAGCGAGGGCGCGCTCGACGACGGAGTCTGGGGAGCCAGCTCCCCCGTCCTGGACGCCGCCGGCGCGCTCACCGGGGCGGTGACGGTCATGGCGCCCGCTGCGCGCACCGCGCAGCGCCGCCCGCACTACGTGCGCCTCGTCAAAGAGGCGGCACGCGACCTCAGTGGAGGCACGATTTGATCAGGGTGGATCCCCCCGCCTGGACCGGACGCGACGACGGCCCCGGCCCCGAGCACGACCGCTGGCACCGCCGGATCCGGCCGGCCGGCGGAACCGCGGCCCCCGGAGCGGTGCTGCAGGGCTTCGCCAGCGACGAGGGCGTCCGGCGCAACAGCGGCCGCCCGGGCGCGGCGGCCGGCCCGGCTGCGCTGCGCGGCGCGCTCGCGCCGCTGGCGCTCCACCACCGTCTGCCGCTCTACGACGCGGGCGACATCGCCGTGGACGACGGCGACCTGGAGGCGGGCCAGGAGGCCGCCGGGGCCGGCCTTGCCGCGGCGCGCGCCGGCGGGCACCTGCCGGTCCACCTCGGCGGCGGGCACGAGACGGCCTACGCCGCCTATCTCGGCGCGGCCCGGGCCGGCCGCACCCTGGGCGTGCTCAACCTGGACGCCCACTTCGACCTGCGCGAGGCGCCGCGCGCCACCTCCGGGACCGGGTTCCTGCAGATGGCCCGCGCCGAAGCCGAGCGCGGACACCGGTTCCGCTACTTCGCCCTGGGCATCGCAGCGCCGTCCAACACCCGCGCGCTGTTCGACCGCGCCGCGGAGCTCGGCGCGGAGTACCTCCCGGACACCGCCTGCACCCCGGGGGCGCTCGGCGAGGTGCTCGCCGCCGTCCAGGCGTTCACGTCCTCGGTCGACGATGTGCTGCTCACCCTCGACCTGGACGTGCTGCCCGGGTACGCGGCGCCGGGCGTCAGCGCACCCGCCGCGCTGGGCGTGGCCCCGGAGGTGGTGCTGGCCGTGGTCGACGCGGTCGCCGCCTCGGGCCGCCTGGCACTGTTCGACGTGGCCGAACTCAACCCCGCGCTGGACGCCGACGGCCGCACCGCGCGGCTGGCCGCCCGCATGATCGACCGCGCGGTCTCCGGGTGGTGCGCGCCGTGACCTTCGACCTCTCCCTCGATCTGGTGCAGAGCACCGCGCTGGCCGGCGTCCTGCTGCTGTTCGGCGAGTTCGCCCGGCGGCGCGTGGGCTTCCTGCAGCGGTTCGCCATCCCCGCCCCGGTCATCGGCGGGTTCCTGTTCGCGCTGGTGCTGCTGGCGCTGCGGGAGACCGGCACCGCCGCGGTGGAGTTCGACACCACCCTGCAGGACCCGGCGATGATCGCGTTCTTCACCACGGTCGGCCTGACCGGCAGCCTGGCGCTGCTGCGCAAGGGCGGCAGGCTGCTCGTCGTCTACCTGGTGGCCTGCTGGACGCTGGCGGTCGTGCAGAACGTCGTCGGCATCGGCCTGGCCGAACTGCTCGGCGTGGACCCGATGCTCGGAATCATGGCCGGCGCGGTCAGCCTGGAGGGCGGCCACGGCGCCGCAGCGGCGTTCGGACCGACCGCCGAGGCGATGGGCACCGAGGGCGCCACCGCGGTCGCGGTGGCCTCCGCCACCTTCGGCCTGGTCGCCGGCAGCCTCATCGGCGGCCCGCTGGCCGGCTGGCTGATGCGCCGGCACAACGTCCGGGTCCCCGAGCCGGAGCGCGCCACCCAGGCGGCCGGTGTCGCCGCCGGGTCTGCGGACGGCGGCAGCACCGGCGGACCGGACGGCTCCGGCGGTACGGGCGGCGCCGGTGGCGCCGCCGGCCCGGAGGAGGATGCCGGCACGGGCGGCCCGGACTACGCCGGCCTGCTGCCCACCGCCGCGGCCATCGGCGTCACCATGGTGCTCGGCGTTGCGCTGGGCCGCTGGTTCAGCGACGCGGTCGGATTCGTGCTGCCCGAGTACGTGGGCGCGATGATCGTCGCCGTCGTCCTGCGCAACCTGAACGACCGGTTCCGGTTCATCCGCTTCCACCAGGGCGCCGTCGACCTCATCTCGCAGGTCTCGCTCGGCTTCTTCCTGACCATGGCGATGATGAGCCTGCGCATCTGGGAGCTGTACGCTCTGGCGCTGCCGCTGCTGGCCATCCTCGCGGTCCAGCTCGTGGTGATCGTCGTGTTCGTCTCCGTGCCGGTCTTCCGACTGCTGGGCCGCAACTACGACGCCGCGACCATGGCCTCCGGCATGATCGGGCACGGGCTGGGGGGTACCCCGAATGCGATGGCCAACATGGACGCGTTCAACACGCGCTTCGGCGTCCGCTCCGAGAAGGCCTTCCTCGTCGTCCCCCTCGCCGGCGCCGTCCTCATCGACGTCGTCGGGCTCCCCTTCATCGTCCTCTGCATGAACCTCGTCGCCTGACACCGACAACACCGCCGAACCACCGACCACCACGCGCCCTCCGCTGCCCCGCAGCGGAGGGCGCGCCCGCACCCGCGGAGGGCACGCCGCAGCGCCACCGGGCCAACACGGACGCGTCCACCACCCGCTCCGGCAACCGCTCCGAGAAGGCCTTCCTCACCGTCCCCCTCGCCGGCGCCGTCCGCACCGACGCCGTCGGACTCCGCTGCGCCGCTTCCTGCACGAGCCCCGCGGCCGCGCCCGAACCGGCACCGCGCGGCGGGCGCAGCGCTTCACAGCCCGAGGAGGAAGCGGAGGTGGCGGGGCGGCGGCGCGCCGTGGGAGAGCAGGGCGTCGTGGCGCGCGCGGACGCCGAGGTCGGGCCGCTCGGTGGCGAGGGCGCCGGCCAGAGCGGCGATGTCGTGCCGGCCGAGGTGGGCGGCGACGGGCCGGGCGGCGTCCGGGTGGGCGCCGCCGAGCAGCGCGCCGCCCGCCTCAGCCGACCGCGGCGACGGCGGCGCGCTCGGCCGGGAAGTTGCGCCGCGCCGCGGCGGCCCAGCGGCGCCGCCCCTCACCGGTGCGAAAGAGGGGGTCGACGGCGAGTAGGCCGTCCAGCACCTGGATCCGCCCGGCGCGGAACGCCTCGTCCGGAACGTCGGCGTACTCTCGGCGGACCGCCGCGGCATAGGCCGCGTAGCCCTCGGGGCCGCGCCCCAGCACGGACAGGTCGGCGTCGCAGAGCACCGCGGCATCAGTGTCGCCGGCTTCAGGCCGGTGCTCGGCGGTGACCCGCACCAACCGGGCCACCTCGGCGGCGAACGCGGGACTGCGGCCGCACGCGGGAACGAGGCGCTCGGCCAACTGCGCGCTGCGCTCCTCGTCGTCGCCCGCCACCCCGTCGTGCACGGCGTCGTGGAACCACGCCGCGAACCGGACCGCGTCGGCGTCGTGCGCCTCCCCGGCCAGCAGGTCGACGGCGGCCAGCACCGCGGCCAGGTGGTCGGTCCCGTGATAGCTCCGGTGCGGCTCACCCCATCGGGCGAGCAGCTCCTCCCCCACCGCTTCGCCGCCGTCCCCGGCCAGCTCCCGCCACGCCTGCCGCAGATCCCCAGCCAGACCAGTCATCCCGGAAGCCTCGCACACCGCGGCCCGAGGGCGGCTTCGCCGGCAGTGTTCTTTGCTCCGCGCCGTGGGTGCCGGTCCACACGGAGGCCGGGAGTGCGCCGGAGCCGGGGCTGTACGGAGTCCCGCCTGCGCGGCGGCCGGGAAGGACCCGACGGCGCCACCGAGTCCACGACCTGCGACGAATCGGCGCACCTGACCGGGACCGGGGCGACGGATGCGGGCGGCACCACGATCGCGGACGCGTCCTGCTCCTCCACCGGAATGGCCCGCCTGACCTCGGTCGGAGTCATCGGCGACCCCGCGATGACGCCGCCCAGGCCGCCGAGGCCCGCGGAACTGCGCTGGGCGATGGCGATGCCGGCAGTCCAACCGAGCCGGCGGCACAAAGCCGACCTACACTGCGGCCGCACCGACCCCCCGGCCACCAACACCGCCCTCGGCGTCTCCGCCATCGCCTCCGAAGGCTCCCGGACGCACTTCGTCCGCGACCCCGACGGCCAGTTGATCTCCCTGGTCGACCGCGACGGCGACGTACACCTCGCCCGTCGCTTCTACTCCCCCTACGTCAACCAGTTCACCCCGGCCGCCCCCAGCCGACGAGGGATGAGCAACTGTGCCGCCTGCGAGCCGGCGAACCGAACCGATCCCACCGGACTTCTCGGCGGATGCCCGGATCCCGCCATCGGTGGTGCCGCCGTCGGCCTAGCCGGACTCGCGGCTTTCGCCTTCCCACCCGTCGGCCTCGGTGCGGCGGTCGGCGCTGAGGCCGGTTGGTTGACCGGGGGCTCCTTCGGCGCAGTCGGCGGATCGGTCATCGGTGCTGCCGTCGGGCCATCCGTCGTTTCCGGCCGAGGTGCGATAGGGAGAAATCAAACCGCGAGAACGGACAACGGGCGTCCGACTGCTGCCCTGACCTCGTGTCTGTCGAAGGCTCGGCCGTTCAACGGCCGGCCTGTCCTCACGTGGACAGCCGGCGCATGGAGCGGGCGCCGAGGCCGAGTGCCAGTGCGGCGACGGCGAAGGCGGCCAGGGCGCCGAGGGCGACCTCGGGCACGGCGATTCCGCCGTTGAACAGGGACCGTTCGGCGTCGACGACGTAGCTGATCGGGTTGAAGCGGGAGAGCGTGTACAGCCAGGCCGGGGCGAGGTCCATCGGCAGCATCACGCCGGAGAGCAGGGTCAGCGGGAGGATCGTGGCCTGCAGGACGCTGGAGAACTTGAACGGGACCTTCAGGGCCATCGCGAGCAGGTAGGAGAAGGTTCCCAGCCCGGTGCCGAGCACGGCGAGCAGTACCATTCCGATCGCGACGCCGGTCGGGGAGACCTCCACCCCCAGCACCGCAGCACCGGCGACCACCAGCAGCGCCTGGGCGATCAGCACCGTGACGTCGCGCAGCACCCGGCCGAGCAGCAGGGCGGTACGGCTGACCGGCGCTGCGAGCAGGCGCTCGTGCACGCCGCTGTGCATCTCCGGGATCATGCCGAAGCCGGCGAAGGCCGTGCCGAAGATGCCGAGCATGCAGAGCATTCCGGGGACGAACCACTGCATCGGGTCGGCGCCCAGCGGGCCCGGCATGCCGGACAGCAGCGGGCCGAAGAAGACGAGGTACATCACCGGCTGCAGCATGCCGAAGACGATCACGAACACCGGGTTGCGGATACTCGGCAGCATCTGCCGGCGGAAGACCAGCCAGGTGTCGCGCAGCGCCTTGGCGGCGCCGGAGGGGTCGGCGGCCGTGGCCGGGGCGGTCGCGGTGGTCACGGGGCTCTCCATTTCCGCGGCGCCGTCCGCCGCGCTGTCTGTCTGCCCGGCCGGGGCAAGCGCTCCGCCGGGTCCGTCAAGGCCGGTCACGCCCCCTCCCGGAGGCTGCGGCCGGTCAGGTCGAGGAAGACGTCGTCGAGGCTGGGCCGCTGCACGCGGACCGTCGTGAACGGCACCGCAGCGGCGTCGAGCGCCCGGAGCAGGCCGGGCAGCGCCTCGTCGCCGCGGTCGACGCGCAGCCGCACCTCGGACCCCGAGGCCTCCGGCCCGGCGTCGGAGCCCGTGCCGGCGGCCGACGTGGCCGCAAGGACTTCGGCTGCCGCGCGCGCCTGCTCGGGACCGGCGGTGCCGAAGGCGACGAGGTCGCCGGAGACCTTGCCCTTGAGCGCGTCGGGGGTGCCGTCGGCGATGGCGCGCCCGCCGTCGACGATCACCACCCGCTCGGCCAGCGAGTCGGCCTCGTCGAGGTAGTGCGTGGTGAGGAAGACGGTGGTGCCGTCCTCGTCGTGCAGCCGCCGGATGTGGCCGAGCAGCGCGGCGCGGCTCTGCGGGTCCAGTCCGGTGCTGGGCTCGTCCAGGAAGAGCAGCCCGGGCCGGTGGATGAGGCCGATGGCGATGTCGAGGCGGCGCTGCTGGCCGCCGGAGAGCGTGCCGACGGTGCGGCGCTCGGTTCCGGACAGGTCGAACAGGTCGAGCAGGTCGCCGGCCCGGCGCCGCGCCTCGGCCTTGGACATCCCGTGGAAGCGGCCCTGGGTGACCAGCTCGTCGCCGACGCGCTGGTCCTCGGCGCCGCTGCGGCCCTGGGCGACGTAGCCGATCCGGGCGCGCACGCCGGCGGGGTCGGCGGCGACGTCGCGCCCCGCCACCTCGGCGGTGCCGGCCGTGGGCGCCAGCAGCGTGGTGAGCATGCGCAGGCTCGTCGACTTCCCGGCGCCGTTCGGCCCCAGGAACGCGAGCATCTCGCCCGCCTCGACATCGAGGTCAAGGCCCGTGACGGCGTGCACGGTCCCGCTCTTGGTGCGGAAGTCGCGGGCGAGCCCGCGGGTGTGGATCACGGTGCTTCCTCCTTGCGTGGGGATGCGGGGTGTGCCCCCGGACACCCCACCCTGCCCCCGCGAGGGCGCGGAAGTCAATTTTGAATACTGGCCTCCGCGGCTCCCTGAACCGTCAGGCGCGGCCCCATTCGCTGCCGGCGAGGTCGTCGTCGAGCCGGAACCAGACGCGCCGGTAGGCGGGGCGCCCGTCGTCGCCCCACCGGGTGGCAAGCGCGGCAACCAATGCCAGGCCCCGTCCGGACTCGGATCCGGGGTCCCTGCCCGCGGGATCGGCGGCCAGGGGCTCGCGGTGATGGACCGACCAGGAGCCGGGGGCGCCCTCGTCCCGGCAGGTCAGTGTCATGGCTCCGGCATGGCGCTCGGCGTGCAGGGTGAAGATCCCGCCGGGCTGTCCCGAGCGGGTGTGCCGGACGGCGTTGGCGGCCAGCTCGCAGCCGAGCAGGGCGAAGACGTAGCGGTAGTCAGGGCTGCGCTGCACGGTGCACCCGTCCAGGAAGGCCCGGACCAGCGGGAACATCGCCACCTCGCCCCAGAAGGCGAACGAGCGCCGGCGGAACCGCGCCTGCCGCCCGGGGGCAGGATCGAAGTAGTGCTGCTTCTGCCACGGCACCGCCAGCTTGAGGGGCACGGTCACCTGCGGGAGCTGGTCGAGGACGAAACGAGGGGACATGACGCCTCCTGAAAGCGAAACGGAAGACCTGGCTGAGCCCAGCCAGGCATGAAGCCAGAAGCCCGCTCTCATCTGATACGCGAGGGCCGTAGCGCTAGCGTGTTCCCGCAGACTCGGAGTTGGGCTGCTCTTCACTCACACTCAGGATAGACAGAGATTCTCCAAAATCAATCGATTCAGAGAATCTCTGTTAACTCGAATAGGCTCCCGTCATGTCACGAACACTCAGTCCCACTGTGCGCCGCCGGAGGCTCGCGCGCGTCCTCCGCGGACTGCGCGAGGGTGCAGGCATGACCCTGGAGACTGCGGCTAAGCAGGCCGGCGTCCCCAGGGCAACGCTTGGCAAGCTCGAAACGGGCGATCTCAAGCGTGTCCGACTCACGGACCTCGACTCCCTCTCGGAGCTCTACCAGGTGGAGAACCAGACCAGGCTGGCCATGCACCAGCTGGCGACTGACGCCACTGAGCGGGGTTGGTGGTCGAAGTACAAGGACATCTTCGGCGCTGGGGCGATACCCGACTTCGAGGCCGAGGCCAGCTTCATCCGCACCTACGAAGCTCAGGTTGTGCCCGGTCTTCTACAGACGCCCGCCTACACGCGCGCAGTGTTCACCGGTACGAACGCGTTCGCCGAGGCCGAGATCCAGCGTCACGTCGATGCGCGGATGAAGCGTCAGGAAATCCTCCACCATCCCTATGCGCCCGAGTACGCCGCAATCATCGACGAAGCAGCTCTCCGCAGGACAGCGGGCGGCGCCGAATGCATGATCGAGCAGCTACGCCAGCTCACCACACTGGCAACTCGGCCACACATCACGATCCATGTGCTTCCGTTCTCCGCAGGGATGCATGCGGCGAACCTCGGCGGGTTCGTGATCATGGACTTCCCCGATCCCTCCGACCCCTCGATCGGATTCGCGGAGACCCCCACTTCTATCCTGTTTGTCGAGGACAAAGACGAGATCCGGCGTCATGACGCCATGTGGCGGGAAGCCCTCAACGCTTCCCTCACCGTCGCCCAGTCAATCGACCTGATCGACGAGGTCTCTACAAACCTAGAGAGTGGACTGTGACTCAGCCCGAGTTCCGGAAGAGCAGCTATAGCGGAGCGAATCAGAACTGCGTCGAGGTCGCCCAGGCCCCTGTACGCACCGCCGTCCGCGACTCCAAGCACCCCGACCGCGGCCACCTGGCCTTTCCCTCCGCCGAGTGGCACGCCTTCCTCACCGCCGTCGACGCCGGACAGCTCTAACCCCTCCCCCTCGACGCCGCCGGCGACGGCGTCGAGTCATTTCTGGGGGTGCCGCGTCTCCCCGGGCGGCGCCCCGAAGGACGGATCCGGATCGTCGGCCATGGTGTAGGCGCCGGCGTCGACGCGGTCGGCGAGGGAGCGGGTGAAGTCCAGGGAGGCGGCGCCCACCCCCGACCACCAGGTGAACAGTTCGGCGATGTGCGCGGGCTTGTACCCCATCACCTCGCCCCCGCGGAGCCGGTCCAGGTCCTCCTGGGCGCGCGCCAGCTCCGCCTCGCGGTGCCGGAGCAGCGCCACCGCCTCCTGCCGCGGCAGGCAGGTCAGGAAGCACAGCCCCGCGCCGAAGAACTCCGGCTCGGCTCCGCTGTCCGACAGCGCTCGGCGGACCAGCCGCAGCATCTCCGCGTCGCCGTCCTCGGTGAGGGCGTAGAGGGTGCGCTCCGGCCCTTCGCCGCTCTGCTCCGTCCCGGCGGAGCGCAGTTGGCCCTGCTGGAGCAGCCGCCGCAGCGCGTGGTAGATCGACCCCGGCTTGACCGAGGCCCATTCGGCCACGCCCCACGCCATCAGCTCGCGCCGCACCTGGTAGCCGTGCGCCCGCCCGTGGATCCGCACCACGCCGAGGACCAGCAGGGGAACCGCCGCCATCGTCCGCCTTCCGTTCGCCGGGTTCTGACGACGAGCCTACGGCGCCTCGTCCGCGCTCTCGGGGACGAGGTAGGGGCGGACCTCGGTTTCGGCGGCGCGGCCACCCACGTCGACCTTTCCACCGGGCGCGGGCCGCACGTCGATGCGCGATCCGGCCCCCTGCCGGATCACTAGCGGCCGTCCGAGCCGCGCACCCAGCCGAAGCGCCGCCGCACCGGTCGCCTCGTCCTCGGCGATCCCCATGCCGTGCGGGAAGACGCGGGCGCGGACCCGGCCGGCGGCCTCGTCCTCCCACGCCCAGACCTCCAGGTTCACGCCCTCCTCCCCGCCGGGGTACGCCTCGACGTCGGCGGCCGAGTCGAGCTGCCGCTGCTCAAACACCGGCGCGTCGCCGGGGTCGGCGCGGATCCAGGTGCGGTCGCCGTCGCGCCAGACCGGGATGTCGCCCGCCGGCGGGCGCAGCGTGTCCACGGCGGCGCCGTCGCGATGCAGCAGCCAGGCCGTGCCGACCAGCGGGTGGCCGGCCAGTGGCAGCTCCACGGCGGGCGTGTGGATCCGGAGCCGCCCGGTCGCCGCGTCTTCGAGGAACACCGTCTCCGAATAGCCCAGCTCCGCAGCGATCGACTGCCGCACCCCGGCCGCCAGCGGCGGCGCGCCGGTGAGCACGCCGAGGGGGTTGCCGCCCGTCGGCGCGGCGGCGTCGCCGCCGAGGAAGACCATGAGGACGTGCAGCGTCGGCGTTGCGTGAGTACTCATGCCGCCAGTCTGCTGCAGCCCGTCGGAAAGCACTACTGAAACCTTCTGCACCGCTCGCGAAGCATCCCTGAACCGTCAACGCCCCTCTGCCGGAACGTCCCGATCGATCGCTGCCGAGCCCCACGGAAAGCACTTCCGCCCCCGCGCCCGCCATGGCGATCCGCCTCTGCACCGTCACCGGCCGCCGAGGCAGCGCAGGGTCGTCCTACTCGCCCCAGGCCCCCAGCCTCCAGAGCCGCCATGCCCCACCCGGCCCCACGCCCGACACTGAAAGTTACTTATTCAGCCCAGTTCAGAAAGCTTGCTCCCCGCACACGCAGGGATGGACCCTCGCCCGGCCACTTGTGCATGAGGTAGCCGATCTGCTCCCTGCACACGCGGGGATGGACCCAGCCGATCTCGATGCTGCCCCAGAGGGCGGTCTGCCCCCGTATACGCAGGGATGGTCCGCACGACACCCCCGACGAGGGGTCCGGTCGGGTGCTCCCCGCGTATGCGAAGGCTGTCAGGAACTCCTCGGCGCCCGGATGCGAAGCCGATCGCGCGCGAACCCCCGATATAAATCAATTCGAGATCAGGTGGTCGAAGAACACGTAGCTTCCGTTGAGCGCTATCCAGCGAGCGAACATGGCTTCCACGTTCAAGGCGAGCATGGCTGTAGCAACAGCACAGCGCCCGCTGAGGAGTGTCAACAGGGCGGCCGCATACTCACTGGCTTCCCTAAGTAGGGTGAGCAGTCGGCGTTGTTGCGGCCGCGGCGCCGGAGGGTGGAGCAAGGCATCCAAGGATTACCATTTCGGGAACCAGTGGGTCGAATGTTCGTTATGAGTTTTTTGTCGGTTTTTCAAGAAGTAAATGAAAACGGCCTCTGCCGCTCATAAAGACGCAGGTCATTCAGTGTGCTCCCCGCGCACGCGGGGATGGCCCCCGTGATGCTGGTAATCCCCTCCGCCTGTTCAGGTGCTCCCCGCGCACGCGGGGATGGCCCCCCAATGACTCCACCGTCTGAGGTCCCGTCCTCGTGCTCCCCGCGCACGCGGGGATGGCCCCGTCTCAGACGTTCGCCGAACGCATGGACCGGCGTGCTCCCCGCGCACGCGGGGATGGCCCCATCGAAGTCGACGGGGCCAAGCTCCGCACCGCGTGCTCCCCGCGCACGCGGGGATGGTCCCCGGTCCCGCGGCGGCCGTGCTGGCGCTCGAACTGTGCTCCCCGCGCACGCGGGGACGGCTCCCCTGCACGCGAAAGCCTCCGAAAGGGCGTGCGGTCGGGAGGGGCCGTCCGGCGGGCTGCGAGGGCCTGCGGGCGAGAGATAGGATGAATCGCAGCAGCACTGGAAGTGGTGGCAGGCGGAATGCTGCCCCCTGCCATCCCCGCACCCGCCGTGCAGCGTGACCGAGCCGAGTTGTTCGGGGCTGCACGGTGTGAGCGGCGCGCGGTTCCCCCGCGTCGGCCGCCGTGCCCAGGCGACGGTACCGACCGACCGAACCGAGCAAGGAAGCCCCATGTCCCCTTTGGCGACTCTGCGCCGTATGCACGCGATCGCC
The DNA here is from genome assembly GCF_054779695.1 of Nocardiopsis coralliicola. Lineage (NCBI taxonomy): Bacteria > Bacillati > Actinomycetota > Actinomycetes > Streptosporangiales > Nocardiopsidaceae > Nocardiopsis > Nocardiopsis coralliicola. The sequence continues at coordinate 65,876 of NZ_BAAGXT010000023.1, forward strand.
GGCGCCCCCCTGCTGACCGCGTCGTTCCTGGCCCGCCTGCCGGTGTCGATGGCGCTCATCGGCATCCTCACCCTGGTCACCTCGGCGACCGGCAGCGTCGCCCAGGCCGGGCTGGTCTCCGGCGCACTCGCGCTCGGTGAGGCGGCCGGCGGCCCGGTGATCGCGCGCTTCGCCGACCGGCTCGGCCAGCGCCCGGTGGTGCTGGCCACCTCCCTGGCCGACGCCGCACTGATCGGCCTGCTCGTCTTCGCGGTGCACGCCCAAGCGCCGCTTCCGGCCCTCCTCGCGGCGGCGCTGGCGGCCGGACTGGCCATGCCGCAGATCGGCCCGCTGGCCCGGTCCCGGTGGATCGCGCTGGCGAACCGGCGGCCGGACCGGGACTCCTCGGTCGCCGCCGCGCTCTCGGTGGAGGGCGTGCTGGACGAGACCGGCTTCGTCGTCGGCCCCGCGCTGGTGGGGGTGCTCGCTGTCGCGGCCGACCCTGCGGCGGCGGTGCTCGGCGCAGGCGTGCTGATCGGCGTGTTCGGCAGCGTCTTCGCGCTGCACCCGACCGCCCTTCCGGGCAGCCGGCCCGATCCCGCCGCCGGCGGGATCGGCACCGCGGCGCTGCTCGTGCTGGCCGCACCGATGTTCTGCCAGGGCGTGTTCTTCGGCGCGACCTCCACCGGCGTGACCGCGTTCTCCCAGCAGGCCGGCAGCGCCGACCTGTCCGGACTGATGTATGCGGTGATGGGCGTGAGCAGCGCGACGGCCGGACTGCTCATGGCGTCGGTCCCGGCGTCGGTGGCGCTCACGCTGCGGCTCCGGCTCGCGGCGGGCGTGCTGGCGGTGTTCTCCGTACCGCTGCTCTTCGTGCCCGCGCCGGCCGCGCTGGCCGCCGCGCTCTTCGCGCTCGGCTTCGGCATCGGGCCGCACATCGTCACCGTGTTCGCGCTCGCCGAGCGGGCCGCGCCGGCGGCGCGGCTCGGCCAGGCGATGACCGTACTGGTCAGCGCGCTGATCATCGGCCAGTCGCTGGGATCTGCAGGGGCCGGGCGGCTCGCCGGCGCGGCCGGCCCGCAGGGCGCGTTCGCGCTCACACTGGCGGCGTCGGCGACGGCGCTTCTGGTGGCGGTGCTCGCCGTCCGCAGCCGCTGGTACCGGTCGGCGGCGGCCGGCGCCGCCGCGGGTGCGGCACCCGCGGAACTCGGGCGTTAAAGCGTCGTTAACAGGACACTTGCGGACAGGAGGGGCGCACTAGGCTCGTCACCGTGTCCGCACTGACGTCTGCTCCCCGCCCCTTCTCCGCCCTACGGCGCCCGCAGCGCCGAAGCGAGGTGTCCGTGCCCCAGCTGACCGGCGTCGCGCACATCACCCTGTCGGTGCGCGACCTCGACGCCAGCGTCGGCTTCTACCGCCGCGTCCTCGGCTTCACCGTGCTGGGCACCCGGGTGACCCGGCAGACGCGCACCGCGCAGTGCCGCGCCACCTGCGGGCTGCGGGTCGACCTGACCCGGCACGCCGACGGGTTCAACGCGGTCTTCGACCCGCGGCACGCCGGCGCCGACCACATCGCGTTCTCCGTCGACTCAGCGGCCGAGCTGGAGGTGTGGGAGGAGCGGTTCGCCCGGCTCGACGTCGAGCACGACCCGGTCCTGCACCGCGAGGAGGGCTCGATCCTGGCGTTCGCCGACCCCGACGGCATCCGGCTGGAGCTGTTCGCGCCGGCCGAAGCGGGCGACGAGAGCGACTGACCCGCGCCGGGCCGCGGCGCCCGGCGCGGCTCTCGGCCGGGCTATTCGGTGCTGACCAGCTGCAGGCCGACGTCGCGGCTGCGCATGTCCTCCACCACCGAGGCGGGCAGCCGGTCGTCGGTGATGATGGCGTCGAACTGCTCCAGGCGCGCCACCCGGAACGTGCCGAACTTGCCGTACTTGGTGCTGTCCACGGTGAGGACGCTCTTGGAGGCGATGCGCAGCAGCTGCTGCTTGGCGACCACCTTGGACTCCGACGGGGTGGTGGAGCCGCGGTCGACGTCCCAGGAGCTGCTCGCGATGAAGGCGATGTCGACGTTGACCTTGCCGAGGAAGTCCGCGGTGAACTGGCCGACCGAGGAGTGGTCGGTGTGCGAGACGACGCCGCCGGTGTGGATCAGCTCGATGTTGGGGTACTCCATGAGGTGGCCGACGACGTTGAAGTCGTTGGTGATCACGGTGAGCCCGGACTTGTCGGTGAGCAGCGGCACCATCTGCAGCGAGGTCGTCCCCGCGTCGAGGAAGACCGTGAAGTTCTCCCGGACCAGCTCCGCGGCGGCGCGGCTGATCGCCCGCTTGGCGGGCACCTCCAGCTGCGCCTTGGCGAGGTAGGACGGCTCGCTCTTCAGGCGCGCCGCCAGGCGCACCCCGCCGGTGACCGACAGCACCTTGCCGTCGTTCTCCAGCGCCTGGATGTCCCGCCGCACCGTCATGTGCGACACCGCCAGCAGCGATGTGAGCTCGTTGATGCTCAGAACGTGGCGTTCCTGCAGGAGCTTGAGGATGTGCTCGCGGCGCTGGTCGGGGATCATCGTCAGCCTTTTTCACCTTCGTCGTGTGCTGTGCTGTGAAGAACGTACGGGTTCACCGGACAGTTTCCCAGGTCCCCGGCCGCAGGCGGTGGCGGCGGGCCCGTGACTCCGCTCGCATCGTCCGGCGCGCGGCGTTCCCGCAGGGCGCTGCTCCGCACCGCCGCGGCACCCTACTGCAGCGTGCCCGATCGGCCCGGCCTGCGCCGCGAACCGCCAGCGATCACCCCAAGCCCGCCATAGCGCCCGTTTACTGCGAATTCGCCGTCTTCCCCGCGCGTCGGCGGCCCCGATGGCAGGCTGGACGCACGGGCCCGCCCGGCGGTCCCGACCCCCCGGTCGCGTGTCCACGCCGTCCGACGGAGAGGTGCCATGACCCTGGCGATCGCCCTGCGCGGCGACACCCCCCGGTTCCGTGAGAACACCATCCCCGCCCTGTCCTCAGCCATCGACCAGGGGGCCGATGCCCTGGCGGTCGACGTCGCCCTGACCACCGACGGCCACCCCGTCTGCGTGCGGGCCGCCGCGGCCGCCGAGCTCTGGCGCCTGGATGCGCCGGTCTCCGGGCTGAGCCTGGCCGAACTGGCCGCCGCCACCAGCGCGGGCGGCCACCGCATCCCCACCCTGATGGAGGTGCTCGCCGCCGCGGCCTATCCGCGCCGGGTCCCGCTGGTGGCCGACGTGCGCACGCCGGAGGCGGCGCTGGCCGCGGCCGCCGTGGCGGCGGCGCACGGCGCCACCGGGAGCGTGCTCTACTACGGTCCGGCGCCGGCTCTGGAGGCGCTCACCGCGCGCTATCCGCAGGCCGGCGTCGCCGTGGACTGGGACCCCGGCGGCCCCTGGCCCACGCTGGGCACCCGACCCCGCTACCTGCACTGCCGCGCCGACCGGATCGACCGGGAGGCCGTCGCCGAGGCGCACGGGCGCGGCTGCGGCGTCGGGGCCGGCACCGTCGACGACTTCGCCGAGATGGCGCGGCTCATCGGGATGGGCGTCGACGCCGTGCTCACCACCGAGGTGGCCGAACTGGCCACCCTCACCGCCGAGCAGCAGAGCGGAACGGCGCCGCGCGGGCGGCACAGCGTCTGACCGGCGCCGCTCCCGCGGCCCCGTGCTGCGCGCACCGCGCGGCCGCAGCGGCCCCGGCCCTCCCCGTTCGGACCGGCCCGGCCGGGGCGGCGCAGCGATCGGCCGCTCCCGGGGGGCGGACCGGGTCAGCGGCCGAGCCGGTAGCCCATCCCGCGGACCGTCGCGATGCGGTCGTGGCCGACCTTCTTGCGCAGCGCGCGGATGAAGACGTCGACCACGTTGGATCCGGGGTCGTGGTCGTAGCCCCACACGTGGGAGAGCATCTGCTGCCGGGTCAGCACCTGGCCCGGGTGCCGCATCAGCAGCTCCAGCAGGGAGAACTCGCGGGCCGTCAGGTCGCGCTCGGCGCCGTCCGCCCTCGCCCGGCGGGTGCGCAGGTCCAGCGTGATGCCGGAGTGCTCAAGCACGGCCGGCCCGCCGGAGCTGCTGGTGCGCATCCGCAGCCGGATCCGGGCGAGCAGCTCCTCGAACCGGAACGGCTTGGTCATGTAGTCGTCCGCGCCGATCTCCAGCCCGGTCACGGTGTCCCGGACTCCGTCGCGCGCGGTGAGCACGACGACGGGCAGTGCGGAGCCGCGCTCGCGGAGCCGGCGGAGCACGCTGAAGCCGTCGCCGTCGGGCAACCCGATGTCCAGCACCATGAGGTCGTAGCTGCCGTCCAGCGCCAGCTCCACCGCCTCGCCCGCGGTCCCCACCACGGTGGCGGTGAACCCGTTGGCGAGCAGTCCCTTGCGGACGAAGGAGGCGATGCGCTCTTCGTCCTCGGCGATGAGAATGCGGGTCACGTCCTGTCGCTCCTGGCTCCGGTCGGGAAGGTGAGGGTGAAGACGGCTCCCTGGCCGGGTGCGCCGCCGACCTGCGCGCGCCCGTGGTGGGCGGCGGTGATGGCCTGCACGATGGCCAGCCCCAGGCCAGCCCCGCCGCGGTTGGCGGACCCGCCGGCCCCGCGGGCGAACCGCTCGAAGATCCGCTCCCGCTCCTCGACCGGCACGCCGGGCCCGGTGTCGCTCACCCAGAACGACGCGCGCTCGCCGCCGTCGGTCACCGCCGATCCGACGGCGATGGTGTCCCCGGGCGCGGTGTGCGCGACGGCGTTCGCGGCGAGCTGGACCATGGCCTGGGTCACCCGCTGCGGGTCGGCGCGGATCGGGCCCTCGCCGAGCGACTCCAGCCGCCAGTCGCGGTCGCCGAGTGCGCGCACCTTCGCGTCGATGTCGAGGGTGAGCTCCTCGACGCTGCTGCGCTCGTAGCGCAGGAAGTCCGACTGCTCGGCCTTGGCCAGGAGCAGCAGGTCCTCGACGATGCGCGCCATCCGGTCCAGCTCGTCGGTGACCAGCCGCACCACCTCGGCGCGCTCCTCGGCGGAGTCGCCCATGAGCTCCAGGTGGCCGCGGACGATGGTGATCGGGGTGCGAAGCTCGTGGCCGGCGTCATCGACGAAGCGGCGCTGGACGGCGAACGCGTCCTCCAGCCGGTCGAGCATCCCGTTGAACTGGCGGGCGAGCGCGGCGACGTCGTCGTTGCCGGGCACGTCGATGCGGCGGGTGAGGTCCTCCTCGGTGATCTCGGCCGCCGCCTGGCGCACCAGGCGCAGCGGGGCGAGGATGCGGCCCGCCACCCACCAGGCGGCGGTGCCGGCCAGCACCAGGCCGACCAGGCCGACGGCGACGACCGTGCGGATGGTGGTGCCGGCGGCGTCCATGTCGGCGGCGGTGAAGTAGCCGACGACGAACCAGCCGCCCGGGTTGCCGCTGCCCTCGGGGGCTTCGACGCGCAGCTTCTCCCAGTGCATCGGGCCCTCGGGGGTGCGGGCGATGCCCCGGGCATCGGGGTCGCGCAGCACCGCCGCACGCACGGTGGGCTCGGCGGACGCGTCGAAAAGCGGCTCGGGGCCCTGCCGGACCCGGCCGGTGGGCACCGTCGCGGCACCGGCGTCCTCGTCGATGTGGCCGAAGAGGATCTCGGAGTCGTCGGGCTGCTGGTGTGTGAGGTAGGTCCGCATCAGCGCCTCGGTGTGCGCGAAGGGCTCGCCGGTGGCGGGGTCGATCCCGACCCGCGCGTACTCCTCGAACTCCTCGATCTCCTGGGTGAGGGCGGCGTCCACCCGCTCGTCGACGCCGGCGCGCAGGGCCTGCCAGGTGACCACGTCGATGAGCACGAGGACGGCCGCCATGAGGGCCAGCACCCAGGCCATGATGCGCACCCGGGCCGGCAGGTGGAGGCCGGCGCCGGCGGCGCCGCCGGGGCTGCCGGGGTCTCCGGGGCCGCCCGGCGGCGGTCCGCCGATCGGATCGGTGGCCAGGGCCGCGGCGGGGTCGCCGGTGAGCGGCGCGGTGGGGCCGATGACCGGATGCGGCGCCGCGGTGGGAAGTCGGCGCTGCGTGGGCTCAGTCATCGTCATCCAGGTCGTCGTCATCATCGTCGTCATCGTCGCCGGCGCCGGGGGCACCGCCGGGCGCGCCGCCGGTACCCGGATCGGGCGGCGGAGCGCTGGACGGGCTCGGGGTGGGCTCGGCCGAGCCGGTCACGGCCGGCGGAGGGTCGACGACGCCGTTGTCGCCGCCCGCTCCGTCCGGTCCGGAGCCGGAGGTCCCCGCCGACGGCGACTCGCCGACGACGACTTCCCCTGGCGGCCGCGGCGCTGCGGCGTCGCGGCCGAACGCCCAGGCGCCGACGCCGACCGCGGCGAGCACCGCGCACACTGCGCCGATGAGCGCGATGCGGTGGAGTGGTCTCATGCCTCCAGCATCACCGATGCAGTGAACGCGACTATGAAGAGCGGATGAGAAAGCCTTCATCTGCGCCCGTGGACCCGGTGCCGGGTCCGGGGGCGGGAGGGCGGCGCGGTGGGCGGACGGCCGCGCAGAGCGCTGCCCGCAGGGGTGGAGCGGCGCCGCGGGGCGGCGCGGCGGTGGTCCGGCCGCTGCGCGCGGCGGGCGGCTATGGCGCCGGTCTCATTCCGGCCAAGGGCGGCGGGCCGGTGCTGGCGGTGCGCTCGGCCTCACCTGGCGGGGGCGGGCCCGGGGCGGCCCGGGCCTGCGGGCCGCACGCCCGGAAGCGGTGCCGGCGGGGAGCAGGCAGCGGCGGCGTCTTCCCCCGGCCGGCGGCCCGTCGATTGAGGCGGCCGCGGGGATGTCCGCAGTGGACGGTATACGGCCGCGCCCCGCAGGCGGGCGCCGTCCAGTCGGCTCGGCGGGCGGGTTCAGCTGGCGGTGTCGAAGGCGGCCCAGACCACCTTGCCCTGGCCGTGCAGGGCACCCCATCCCCAGTCGGAGGCGAACGCCTCGATGAGCGCGATGCCGCGACCGCCCTCGGCGCGCTCTCCGGCCTCCACCCGGATCGGCCCGACCGTGCTGGGGTCGAAGACCATGCAGGCCAGGTGCGCGTTCTGCCGGATCAGGCCGAACTGGATGGACCAGTCCGACAGGGCGCCGGCGGAGGGCACGGCGTGCCGGCAGGCGTTGGTGACGAGCTCGGAGACGACGAGGAGCGCCTCGGAGCGGAGCTGGGCCAGATCCCAGTCGGCGAGCACGCCGGACGCGAAGTCGCGGGCCGCCTTCACCGAGGCGGCGTGGAAGGCCAGGCCGGTGACGGCGGTCGAGGGCGCTCGCATGCAGTCGCCGACGGGCAGGGGTGCCGGGGTCAGCCCGGTCCACCCCCAGGGCGCCGGGCGGTGCTGGGAGTCCAGGGCCGCTCGGGGGGCGAACGGCGTCGCGGACCGGTCTCCGTGGCCGGAGTGGGCGGGGTGCGCAGTCATGTCATCCCTACGTGCCGCTGAGCTGGTGGGGGCTCTCCGTCTGGTGGCCGGAGTCGCCCGGCGCGTTTGCACACGTTCGCCGGTCGCCGCCGGCGTTCCGTTTCTTACGACTGTAAGCACGGATGCACGTGCAAATTGCAGTCTAGTGAGGTCTACCCCTCCTGTCGCCCCCGGATCCCTTTGTTATCGAAACGTGGCTCCTGGTAGCGGACGACCTCACTCCAACCCGCTGCGTCGAATGGTGCACACCGTCCGAGCTGGGGTTTTTCCGCACCGCGAGCAGCGAGTACCGAAAACGGGCCGCACAGGGCCGCGGCAGGGCCGCCGCCGGCCTCCCGCCGCCCCCGGCGGCGCCCCAGGCGCAACCCCGCAGCACACGATGCAGCCGCGGGACCGCGGCCCGGTCCGGCCATCACCGCTCCATCCAGGGAAAACGTCGGATAAGTCCGGACTCGGAGCGTTCGCTCCGGAAAAGCGAACTATTGTGCTTACCAACGCAAGCACGGATGCAATCACGTATGCACGTGCATGCCATACTCGCGGCAGTGGGCGGCGCACCCCGCCCGCGGAGCGACGAAGGAGGATGCATGACTCAGCCCGGACGGCCCGGCAACGGCTCACCGGCCGACCGCCTCGCCGGCGCAGTGTGGCGCAAGAGCTCACTGAGCAATCCGAGCGGCAACTGCGTCGAACTGGCGGAGCTGCCTGGCGGTGAGGTCGCGGTCCGCAACTCGCGGTTCCCCTCGGGCCCGGCGCTGGTGTATACGCCCGCCGAAATCTCCGCCTTCGTCCGCGGCGCCAAGCAGGGCGACTTCGATGATCTCGCCGACCTGGCCGAGGTCTGACCCGCGCACCGCTTGCATCGAGACCCGCGCCCGTTCGGCGATCTCCGCCGGGACTGCCGAACGGGCGCGCCCTTCCCCTCCCCCCTCCCCTCCCCCGGACTCCCGCGGCACCGGCGTACTGCGGGAGTCCGGGGCCACGGCGGAGCAGGCCGTCGGGCACGGCCCGCCGCGCCCGCGGGAGATACGGCGCCCGGGGTGGTACACCACGGAGTGGAGCGGAGCAGCGGCAGGGAGTGGAGGACGCGCACCTCAGGGGCCAAGGTCCTGCATCGGACCGTGCAAACGCCGCGTGCATGCACCCGCAGTAGGCATTGAACACCGCGCCGGATAGGGCTACCGTGTTGGCCCCAAGACGGAGTTTCCGGCCCGCATCCTGAGATATAGCGCGGAATCCGGCCCAGCCCAGTGCTCCGCTCCCCTATCCTGTTCCACTGAAACCCGCGCACGCACCCCCCGGAGGGCACATGCACCTGGCGCGCCGAGAAGCCGATCCCGCCGCGGACGTCCTAGCCGCACCGCACGGCGGACCCACGGTGCTCCGCATCCTTCTGGGAACCCAGCTGCGCCGGCTCCGCACCGACAAGGGGATCTCCCGGGAGGACGCCGGCTACGAGATCCGGGCCTCCCACGCCAAGATCAGCCGGCTCGAACTGGGCCAGGTCAGCTTCAAGGAGCGTGACGTGGCCGATCTCCTCACCCTGTACGGCGTGCATGACACCGAGGAGCGCGCCAGCCTGCTCGCCCTGGCCCGCCAGGCCAACGACCCGGGCTGGTGGCACAAGTACAGCGACGTCCTGCCCAGCTGGTTCGAGGTCTACGTCGGCTTGGAAGAGGCCGCGTCCATCATCCGGACCTACGAGCTGCAGTTCGTGCCGGGCCTGCTGCAGACCGAGGAGTACGCCCGAGCCGTCATCATGCTCGGCCACGGCGACGCGCCCACCCAGGAGATCGAGCGCCGGGTGGCGCTGCGGATGAAGCGGCAGCGCCGGCTCACCGAGCAGGGAGCGCCGAAGGTCTGGGCCGTGGTCGACGAGGCCGCACTGCACCGGCCGCTCGGCGGCAACGGTGCGATGCGCCGCCAGCTCGAACACCTCATCGAGATGTCCACCCTGCCCAACGTCACGCTGCAGATCGTCCCCTTCGCCAAGGGCGGCCACGCGGCGGCGGGCGGGCCGTTCAGCATCCTCCGGTTCACCGGCGCGGACCTGCCCGACGTCGTCTACCTGGAGCAGCTGTCCAGCGCCGTCTACTTCGACAAGCCCGAAGAGACCGACAGCTACATGGTCGTGATGGACCGCCTCTCCGTCGAAGCCGCCCCGGCCGCCGAGACCGCCCGCTTCCTCGGGTCGATCGCCAAGAACTTCGGCTGATCCGCGGCAGCGCACCCGCGCTGCCCGCTTCACTCCCCAGCCTCGGCAGCGCCGCCGACACTGCTCACCGGCCGCAGCCGGGGTATGCCCATGCCGGCTGCCCGGGGGTGCACGGAGGCTTCCGCCACTGCGCGTCCAACCCGCTCCGCCGCCGATCACCGCGCCGGCTGGCCGGCTCCGCACAGGGCACCTTCAGCCCGGCCTCTGCCTACCCTGGCCGCTTCGGCGCTCGGCCGCTGATTCCGGTTGGCTCACCTGGCTCCGGACGGCGGGGGGACGGCGCGGCTGGCCGCCCCCGGTCCGCCGCTGCAGCAGGCGCCCTGCCACCCGGAGCACCGCTCCCCCAACCGGCCCGGCCGCGGTGCACGGCCACTCACGCGGCGCCTCGCCCTGCCCCGGTCCGGTCGCGCGCGGCACCGGTCTGCGGGCCCGCGGACACGTCCGCCCGCCCCGGACCGATCTCCACGGCAGCCGCGCGGCTGCGGCAGGCGACCACAGACGCGCCGGGCTCGACGGCCCTCGCACGGCACTGCCGGCCCGGCCGCACACGTCACCCCGGGTCACTTCGGTGCACGAGTGCTCCACCCGGCTCTCCGCTCCCGTCCGCACCAGTGGCGGGCGGGCGTCGGCCTGGGGCGGCGGACGCTTCCCCTGCGCCACCGCCGCCCCTGCCCTCCGTCCGCAGCGGGTGCGGCCGGAGGGCGGGCGGGTGCGGCCGCCACTACGGCTGGTGCCGGCCCGGCGCGAGTTCGCGCAGGTCGATGGAGTGGGCGACCGCGCGCAGGCCGGCGTCGCCCGGGTGGAGGTGGTCGCCGGAGTCATAGGCGGGCAGCAGGCGCGCCGGATCGTCCGGATCGCGAAGTACCTCGTCGAAGTCGAAGACGGCGTCGAACATGCCGCCCTCCTCGGCGCGGATGAAGGCGTTGAGTTCGGTGCGCCGCTCGTCGACCTCTGCCGTGCAGTCGGGGTAGCCGCCGCACGGCGCGACCGTCGCGGCGACCACGCGCAGCCCGTGCGCCCGCGCCCGCTCGGCGATCTCGGTGAGCCCGGCGGCGACGTCGTCGGCGCTGGTGCCCCACCGGACGTCGTTGATGCCCTCGAAGACGACGACGGTCTGCGGGTTGGTCTGGGCGAGCACGTCCCGCTCCAACCGGTGCAGGGCGCTGACGCCGCCGGTGTCGGTGCTCACCCCGTCGCCGTCGTAGCGGTCGCTGGCCACCCGGTTGGCCGAGATGCCGTGGTTGAGGACGCCGTAGCGCGGCACTCGCCGCTGGTCGGTGAGGCGGTCGGTGAGCACGTCCGTCCAGCGCCGGTTGGCGTTCTCGGTGGATCCGACGCCGTCGGTGATGGAGTCGCCCAGCGCCACGACCGAGCCGGTGCCTGCTGCGGTGTCGATGCCGGCGAGGAAGGGCCAGCCGGTGAAGGTGCTGGTGAAGCCGTCCGCGCCGGCCTCGCCGGACAGGTCCCGGCCCGCCTCGCCCGCGTAGGAGGTCCCGGTCGCCGCGGTGTGCACCGGGGCCGCCTCCACGCGCTGCGGCAGGTGGATGCTGACCAGGAGCTCCTGGGCGTCGGGCAGGGCGGTGCCGATGGCGTCGCTGGTGGCGGCACCGCCGGCGGGCAGCTCCACCGACCGCTTGCCGTCGAAGGCGACCGGGAGGGGGGTGCTTTCGGCGGCGGCCCCTTCCCCGCGTGCGGCGACGGTGACCGAGCCGATCTGCACCGGCTCGGCGGCGAACACGTTGTCCAGCCGCAGCCGCGCGTCGGGGCCGCCGGCACCGGTACGCACGGCCAGCCGGATCGTCTGGTCCTCCCACGGGCCCACCGGGGCGTAGCCGGAGGCCGACGCCGACCAGGTACCGGTCCAGTCCTCCTCGACCGGCCGGGGCGCCAGGTCGAAGACGTGCATCCGGCCGCCTTCGGTGCGCGGCAGCTCGATGTGGGACAGGCTGCGGTCCGGATCGGCGGGCACGGTGACCGCGTACAGCCGCACCTGATCGCCCGTGTCCGGCCCGTCGGGGGTGTTGGCGTAGGGCAGGGCGACGGCTTTGGTGGTGAGCGGGCCGCTGCGCCAGTCGGGGGTGGTGGCGGTGAAGGACTCGGCGCGGCCGCTGGTGTAGACGATCCTTCCGGTGCCGACTGCGTCGCCGCCGGTTGCGGCGGCCAGGAAGGTGACGGCCCCGGCGCTGCCGCGGAGCGGCACCCGCTGGCCGTCGGCGACGACGTTGTCGTTCTCGCCGGGACGGGTGCGCGGCAGGCGCAGCTCGGTGCCGTGCAGGGTGACGGAGGCACCGGGCGTCCAGCCGGCGTCGGCGAGGGTGTCGGCGGACAGGCTGGCACCCGAACCGTCGAGGTCGGCCTGCTCCGGCGCAGAGTCGTCGGAGATCCCGGCGTTGTCGTACAGCGGGGCCAGCGGGGAGCGCGGCGCGGTCTCGGCGGCGGCGGGCGGTGCCAGCGGGGCGAGGGTGCCGGCGGCGAGCAGCCCGACGGCAGCGGACCGCAGGGTCCGGGAGAGCCTTCGGCGGAATGGGGACGGCGGTGCAGGGGCGGGTGCGCTGGGGGATGCTGCGGCCATGTGACCGTCCTCTCCGGAAGCGGAGGCAACATTGTCCCCCGCAGGCACCGGCGCAGCCATGGACGCGCGGCGGCGTTCCCGCGAACTCCCGGTGGCGGTGCCCGGCCGGATCCGGCCTGTGCGGATACGCCGGACACACGGGGACTCCGGGGCGGATGGGGCACCGCTGGACAGCGCGGGACAGAGGCGGCGGGCCCGGCCGGGGCCCTCCTGCGGGCGGGCAGCCCCGCCGCAGCGGCCGGGGGCCGGGGTCGGGGCCCGCAATACCCGGGCTGCGGCCGCGGGCATCCGGGAATGCGCTGCGGGGGCGCCGGGGTTGAGCAGTGGGGCGGAGGTTCAGGTGCGCGGTTTCCGCGGCGGGCCTCCGCGCCGGGCAGCCCCGCCGGGACAGCGCCGCCACCCCACCGAGAAAGGTCGCCACTGCCGTGCCAGCGTCCGAATCCACTCCGCTCCCGCTCTCGATCCTCGACCTCGCGCACATCCCCGAGGGCAGCACCGCCGCCGAGAGCCTGGCAGCCAGCCTCGACCTGGCACGCGCCGCGGACCGCCTCGGCTACCAGCGCGTCTGGTACGCGGAGCACCACAACATGCCGACGATCGCCTCCTCGGCGACCAGCGTGCTCATCGCGCACATCGCGGCGAACACGGAGCGGATCCGGCTGGGCGCCGGCGGCGTGATGCTGCCCAACCACGCGCCGCTGACCATCGCCGAGCAGTTCGGCACGCTGGAGACGCTGCATCCGGGCCGGATCGACCTGGGTCTGGGGCGCGCGCCGGGCAGCGACCAGAACACGATGCGCGCGCTGCGCCGCGACCCGTCGTCCGCCGACGCCTTCCCGGACGACGTGCTGGAGCTGCAGGGCTACCTCACCGGCGCGTCCCGCATCCCGGGCGTGCAGGCGACGCCGGGCGCCGGCACCGACGTGCCGCTCTACATCCTCGGCTCGTCGCTGTTCGGCGCGAAGCTCGCCGCGATGCTGGGGCTGCCGTACTCGTTCGCGTCGCACTTCGCCCCGGCCGCGCTGGAAGAGGCGGTGGAGCTGTACCGGCGCGAGTTCTCCCCCTCGGAGCAGCTGTCCGAGCCCTACGTGATCGCCGGGGTGAACGCCACGGCCGCCGACACCGACGCCGAGGCCGAGGAAGAGGCCCTCAAGGCGCGCCGGCGGATGGCCCAGCAGCTCCTGGGCCGCGGCCGCACCCTGACGGCGGAGGAAGCCGACGCTGCCCTCGCGTCGCCGGCCGGCCAGCACATCGAGTCCATGGCCACCTACTCCGCCGTGGGCGCCCCGGCGAAGGCCGGCGCCTACCTCCGCGAGTTCGCCAAGCACGCCCGGGCCGACGAGCTGATCATCGCCTTCCAAGCCGGCTCCGCCGCCGCCCGCATCCGCTCCGCCGAACTCGTCTCCGCTGAAATGGGCCTCACCGGCTGACCACCCGGGGCCGGGCCCACGCCGCCCGGCCCCGGCCGCCGGACGGCCGAGTGGGCGCCGGCGCCTCGGCTGCCGGCCGCGCCGGGGCTGCCGGGCCGGTTCGCAGAGCCGGGCCGCCGGGGAATCCCCGCTCGCCCGGCCGCAACGGAGGTGGTGCGGCCCCTTCCTCCGTGGTCCGGCACGCCGTGGAGCAGTCGCCCGCGCCCTCAGCAGTCGGCCCGCGAAAGCACCCGCCGCCCAGAGCGCAGTCCGGCGGCGCACGGCGCCCGTCATCGGCCCTGCGGCTTCGCCGCGGCCGCCCCGAGCCGCCGTCGGGTCCGGCGGCGCCGGCCGGCCCGGCTCCAGAACCGATCGATGACCTGCCGGCCCACGCGCCGGGAGGCAGAGATCCCGCACCATTCCGGCCGGGTCGCCGCGGAACCACTCGGTCCTGTGGACGGTGCGTGGCCGCTCACCACCGCGGACCCTGCACACCCGAAGGCCGCAGCATGCGCGGCCGCAGGGCACATCGCCGGCCCCGAGAGGGTCCTGCGCCTCGGCCGCGCTCCCCTGCTCCGGGTCGCCGCCGCTGCTGCCGGCTCCGGCAGCGACGCGCGGTCCGAGGCGGACGCGCCGGCCGGTTCCACTGCCGGCACCGCTAGCATCTCACCGCGGTGCGGAGGCGCCGTGCGCGAGCGGCGGCATCCGGAGCCGGACACGACCGCTGCGCGCCGCAGCGGAAGCACCACCGTGTCGCCAGCCGTCCCCGGCGCGCAGGATCGCGGTCGGGGGCGCGTGCCCCTGATGTCTGAGGGCCGTCCGGGCCGCGCCGCTGCGGCGGCCGGCTACTGGGGGCCGCGCCGACTGCCGAGCGCGGCGGTCCTGAGGGGAACCGCCGGGCGCGGCAGTCGTCGGCGGTCAGCGGGAGAGGCTCCAGCCGTAGCGGTCGCGGAGCACTGCGGCGACCTGGGCGAAGCGGGGGCCGTCGAGGACCGAGCCCTCGCGGCGGATGTCGGTCTCACCGAGTTCGAAGAGGCGGTCGAGGCAGAGGTAGGAGGTGCGGCCGGAGGAGTCCCACGGGCCGCTGCCCAGCTCGTGCCAGTCGTGCACCTCCCAGTCGTCGGGCTCCTGGGTGGATAGCATGAGGCCGTGCAGGTCCTCGCCCTTGCGGCCGACGACCAGCAGCGGGCGGTCCTTGCCGCGGCCGTCGTTCTCCTCGTAGGGCACCCAGGTCCACACGACCTCGCCGGCGTCCGCGCGGCCGTCGGGGTCGGGGGCGTACTCGATCAGCGTCGCGCACGACCGGGTCGGTACTTCGCGCACCGCACCGCGGTGGGGGTGGTCTGCGTAGCCCGGGTCGCCGGAGTCGGGCCGGGACGCGGAACGCAGCGATTCAGAGGGCAGTGATCCGGAAGGCATAGGGGGTTTCTACCGCATCCGGGCGACAGCCGCCGCGCTGGATCGGCTGTGCCCGGCCACCGCGGAGCCCTGGGCCCGACCGCGCCCATCGGCGCGGCATCGCGCGGTGGCGGCCGAGCAGCGCCGCGGGCGCCTGACTGGGCGCACGCCGGTGCACGGGGTCCGGCCGCGGTACCGGCACCTGCGCCGGGGGCACAGCGGTTGCGGCCGCGCACCGAGACGGTGGAAGGCCCATCACGGGCGCCGCCGCCGCTGACGCCGGCGGGCACAGGGCGCGCGTTCCGTCGTCCACTTCCCGACTCCTCCTCCCAGCGCCGAGGGCGCTGCGCGGGCGCCTGCTCGCCGGCCCCTCTGCGGGCTCCCTCCGAAGCGGGGACGCGGCGCCGCCGGTGCGTGCCGGAGGCCGGCCTCCGGCGTCCGCCCTCCGGTCGCGGACGGCTGCCGCAGGGCCGATCCGAAATCGGCCGCAGAAGTACCGCGATCGGCGGAACCGCAGCGCGCGGCGCAGCGTCGGATGCCGCATGCCCAACCAGATCGAGCGCCTTGAGTCGGCGGTCGCCGGCACGCTCGCCCGCAATGACTTCTTCTTCGACGAGGACAAGGGCACCGTGAAGGTGCCGGTGCTGCTGAGCGCCTGGTCGGCCTCGTCCATGCTGGCCCTGCTGGCCGGGCTGGCCCTGCTCATCACCGCCGGCTGCCTGGCGGTCTTCGCGGGCGCCCTGCCGGCGCTGCTCTGCGCGGCGGCCGCGGTGGCGTCGCTGACCCTGTTCGGCTGGGCGCAGAGCCGCTCCGGGTTCGAGGTGCGCATCCTGGAGCAGGCTGTGGTCTACAAGCGCCACCGGATCCCGTTCAGTGAAGTGCGCCCGGAGTTCCTGGTGCTGGAGCCCGGCGCAGAACTGCGGCTCATGTTCCGTGCGCCCGGGATGGCGGTGCGGCTGGCCGAGTTCCGGCCGCGCGAGGAGGCGCAGGCGCACGAGTTCCGCAACCGGCTGTGGGAGGTGTTCTCCCGGCCGGACCTGCGCGCCGCCGGAACCTACGGCAGCAGCGGGATCACCCCGGTGCAGCGGTGGCTGCTCGGCGTGTCCGCGATGTTCATGGAGACGCAGGGCTTCCCCGTCGACCGGGTGGGCGCCTCCTCCAGCTCGCTCGTCTCGTCCCATCAGCGCAAGCAGCTGGCGGCGATGCTCGAGCAGTCGTGGGGGGTGCGGGACCGGGACGGGCTGCTCCGCGCCGCGCAGAACCTGCTGCTGGCCGGGCACCGCGAGGACTTCGCCCTCAGCGCCGCCGTCGCCGGGCGGCACCCGCAGGAGGTGGCGGAGTACCTGCACCTGCTGTCCGAGGCCGACAGGGAGATCGCGGCCGGCGGCGGGGGCCTCGCGTCGCCGCGGGTCGGCGCCGCGGTGCAGCGGCTGCTCGCGCTGCGCGCGGTGCAGGGCGCGGACCCGGACGCCGGCTTCACCGGGTCGCTGCTGTCCGACCGCGACTTCGCCGCGGAGGAGGACTACCGCGTGCGCACGCTCCAGGGCATCCCGCCGGCGCAGGCCCTCGAGATGTTCAGCGGCTGGGACTACGTCCGGGCGGGGGCCCTCTACCGGTGGGGCTTCATGCTGGGCATGCTCTCCGAAGACGAGTGCTGGACCGCGACCCTGCCGGTCGCCCAAGAGCTGCAGAAGCGGTACCGGTCGTGGCCGGAGATGGGCCGCCGCTACCTGGAGGGCCGGATGCTGTGGTCGGTCGTCACCGCCAGCGAGAGCCAGGACGCATTCGAGAAGACCTTTAACCACCTCACCACCGACCAGCGCAGCCCGTGGCTCCTCGCCGACTGGCACCTGCCCCTCCGCCGCGACTGGCACTGACCGCTGCCCGCGCCGCCGCACTCCGGCCGCTGCCAGCACAGGCCGTCGCGCCAGGACACCGGGCCGTACTCGCCGCCGCAGCGGCAGCGCGCGCGGCCGGCCAGCGTCGCGCGTGCACCGCAGTCACGGCGTGCGGGCCCCGGGGCCGCGAAGGGCGTACAGGTGGCGCACGGCGCCGATCTCGGCAGTGTTCTTGGTGAACTCGACCGGCACCCAGGCCGCGACCTGCCCCAGCGTCAGCCCCATCCCGGCGAACAGCGGAAGCTCGGCGGTCCGCTCGCCGGAGTCCAGCGCGCCCTCACCCGCCTCCCGCAGCGCGCGGTCCCAGCGCTCGTGCAGCGCGCGCACCCGGTCGATGGCGTCCGCGGCCGAACCGGGCCAGCGGATCTCCGCCCGGTCGGGTGCCCCGTCCCCGAAGCAGTGCTCCAGCACCGTGGTCCACCAGTAGTCGATGTGCCACAGCGTCCAGGCGATCGTCGTGGCAGGCACCGGATCGGGCTCGGGCACCTGCCAGTCGGCCGCCCACCGCCCGCCGTCCCCGCGGCGCACGGTCCACGCCGGCTGCGCGGGCTCCCACAGCGCCTCGCCATCCCCCAGCCCGGCCGCATGGTGCTCGAACAGCGCACCGGCGATCCCCGTCTGCCCCGCCAGCATCTCGATCCTCATGGCCCCATCTTGGCCACCACAGCGGCCCCGCACCACCGCATTTCCAGTGCGCTGGCACGGGGCGGCCTGCCGTCAATTTCCGATGACGAGGGTGGCAACGGCAGCAGCTCCCGACACCACGGTTGCTGCTTCAGCGCACAGCGCCAGCGTGCCCTGCCAGAAAGCCGAGGTCTGGCTCAGGGCTTTCCGCACCCCTCCAACGCCGCTCGACGAGGCGAACTTCTTCCACTTGTGGGATTGCAGGTGACATCCCTTCACTACACCCGAGGCATTGTTGCGGCAAAGCCCTTCACCCCGGTTCTTCGCTCCGCAGGGAATCGGCACAAAGAGGGTGAAATACACGAGAGCAATGAACGAAAGAACCGCCACAGACAGTGGGCTTGCTCCGGGATTGAACCACAGCAGGACAATTCCGACGAGAACGACGTATCCCCAGTACCGCCAGGGGCGGCTCACTCTGCGCTTCGCCATGGACACCATGCTCGCCGCAGCCCCAAGCAAAGGGGAAGAGCGCCCACCGTCCGGGGTCGGCCAGAATTCAATGGAATAGACTTTCCTTCGACCGGGAAGGCGTATTCGGAACATCCACCCCGGAGGAATCGGCGCAACCTTGTCCCACTGCCCGACGCTGCACAGAATTCGCCACCCTGCCAGAAGGGCTGCGCACCTCACCGCCCTTCGGGGCGCCCTCGCAATTTCGCGACACGGCCTCACTCCGCAACCGCAAATCCGGAGAAGAACCGCACGTGCACGGATTGCCGGAATTTCCCGACCGGCCGTCCTGCCTCTGCTGCTCTGTCCACGGGCCTTGCGGATTCCCTGGCCGGGGACAGCACGGGGTGCTAGTGTCGCGGGCTCCGGCTCCCCTCCGTGAGCCGTCGGGCCGTCCCCCAGCTCCGCGGCGGGTTCACCGTGCGGAGTGCGCCCCCGGTCTCCGGACCGTGACCGCAGTGTGGACGCAGACGAGGAGAGCGAGCAGATGGCCGCCTCGGGATTCGACTCCCGCAGCTACTGGGACAAGCGACTCAAGCGCAACTGGACCCTGCACGGTGTGGGGATGCTCCGGCTGGCGCACAACTACAACATCTGGCTGTACCGGGTGCGCGACCGCGTCTTCCGCCGAACGGTCCGCGCCGCCCGGATCGACGTGCCGCGCTCCGACGTGCTCGACATCGGCCCCGGAACCGGCTTCTACGTCGAGCGGTGGCGGGGGATGGGGGCGCGCAGCGTGAGCGGCGTCGACATCGCCGACAGCGCGGTGGCCCAGCTCCGCGAGAAGTTCCCCGACGTCACCTTCGAGCGCGCCGACATCTCCGACGGGGCGCCCTTCGCCGACGGCGCGTTCGGCGCGGTGTCAGCCTTCGACGTGCTCTTCCATATCGTCGACGACGACCGGTACGAGGCGGCGCTGGCCGAGGTCGCCCGCGTCCTCGCGCCGGACGGCCGGTTCGTGTTCTCGGAGAACTTCGTGCCCGAGCGGCGCGTCGGCCGCAAGCACTACCTCAGCCGCTCCCGCGAGGAGATCGAGGCGCTGCTGCACCGCGCCGGGCTGGAGATCGTGCGGCGCAAGCCGATGTTCGTGCTCATGTCGCCGCCGGTCGCCTCCTCCAGCAAGTTCCTGTGGGGGCTGTGGTCCAAGTGGGTCCAGCCGCAGGCCAAGCGGGAGCTGCGGGGCAAGTGGGTCGGCGCCGCGCAGTACCCGTTCGAGCTGGTGCTCACCACCGTGCTGCGCAAGAGCCCGGTCATGGAGATCGTGGTCTGCCGCAAGCGCGCCGACGCCTGACGGCGCCGGGTGCCGCGGCAGGCCGGGCCGGCGGGCCCGGCCTGCGGGGCGGCCTCCGGCGTCAGAGCGGGTAGAGCAGCGGGTTGGCGGGGCCGTCCGGGACGGTTCCGGGCTCGGTACCGGGCATGAGGATGTCGCGCTGCGCGCGCTCGTGCTCGGCGATGGCGTCGGCGACCTTCAGGTCGGCATCCAGGAAGACGACGGTCTGCACGCGGCGCGGCACGTCCGACTCGTTGGGGCCGGCCCGGTGGAACGTCCAGCCCAGGTGGAAGCTGACGTCGCCGAGCGCGTAGGGCTCCTGCACGGTGGGCAGGCCGGCCCGCTCCAGGTCTTCGGAGAGCGCGCGCTCGGAGTCCTCACTGATCGGCAGGTCGCGGCCGAACGCGCGGGTGTGGCTGCCGCGGGCGAACGACAGCGGCCCCATCTCCAGCGGCGTGTCCTGCAGCGGGATCCATGCGGTGCAGACGCCGTCGCCGGCCAGCGGCCAGTAGTACTGGTCGGCGTGCCAGGGCGTGATGGCGCCGCCGGGCGGCTTGTAGAGCGCCTGGTCGAAGTAGAGGCGCACGGCCGAGCTGCCCATCAGCTCGGCGGCGATGCGCGCCAGCCGCTGGGAGAAGACCAGGTCGCGGGCGCCCTGGCTGAACCGCCAGACGTTGCCCACCTGGATGAAGGCGCGCTGCAGCGTGTCCCGCGCCGCAGGATCGGCGGTGCGCGGGTCGCGGCTGAGCACCGCATCGGTGATGTCGCCTTCGACGGCCGCAAGGTCGGCCGGGTCGAGGGCGCCGCGCACGTGCGCGAACCCGTCGCGGGCGAAGGCCTCGGGCGCCCCGTCCGGCAGCGGGTGGGCCGTGTGCAGCCCCTCGGAGAGGGTCGGAGTCATGGCTGTTCGCCCCCTTCGGGATGCGGTGCCGCGGTGCACCGCGCATCCGACGGTAACCGCGGTGCGCCCGTGCGGCCAGCCCCTCCCGCGGCGCGCCCGTCCGCCGCCGCACAGCCGGCGCACGGGGTCCGCCGCTGGCCCGGGGGCCGCCGCGGCCGCCGGCGACACACCCCGGAGTGCCCGCGCGGACCCTTGTCGGTGCGCGGGGCGGGTGTCAGGATGTGACTCCGTTCACTGGCGGCGCCGCCCGCGGGGCCGCGCCCGCCCGAGGAGGGAGCCCGGATGGTGCGCAGAACCGCCGCGCTGGGCGCCGGCGCCGTCGTCCTCACCGTCGTCTCCGCCTGCTCGGCGCTGACCCCGGGCTCCGACGGGGGCGCAGGCCCCGACCCCGACCGCGCGGTCTCCACCGAGCTCCCCGACGAGGAGGCCACGCTGCGGCTGGCGTTCACCGACGCCCCGGAGATGCACGAGGCGCTGGCCGCGGCGTTCGAGGAGCAGCACCCCCAGGTCGATGTGGTGCCGGAGTACACCGAGTTCACCGACTACATCGCCAACATCAAGCTGACGATGACCTCGGACGACCCGCCCGACCTGGCGCAGTGGTCGGTGCAGTCCAAGGACCTGATCGCCTCCGGGCACCTCGCCGACCTCGACCCCTACGCCGAGGCCTACGGGTGGAACGAGTCCTTCCCGGCGAGCACGCTGGAGCCGATGACGCTCACCGAGGACGGGAAGAAGCACGGCACCGGCTACCTGTACGCGGTCCCCTCCGGCATGTCGCTGTCCGGCATCTTCTACAACTCCGAGCTCGCCGAGGAGGCGGGGATCGACGGGCCGCCGGAGACGCTGGAGGAGTTCGAGCAGGCCCTGGCGAAGGCGAAGGACGCCGGTCTGGGACCGCTGCACGTCGGCGCGCTTGACTCCGGCGGCATCCACCTCTGGACCGAGCTGCTCAACGCGACACTGCCGCCCGGCTCCTACCAGGCGTGGGCCAACGGCGAGGAGGGCGCCGAGATCACTGGCGCCGAGGCGCAGGCCGCCACCGAGAAGCTCGTCGAGTGGACCGAGGCCGGCTACATCAACGATTCCGCCAACGGCCTGGGCCAGGCCGACTCCACCGCGGAGTTCGCGGCCGGCGAGAGCGTGTTCCTGATCAACGGCAACTGGGCGGCCGAGGCGGTGGACGCGGAGCTCGGCGAGGATGCCGGCTTCTTCACGATGCCGCCCGCCGAGGAGGGCCGCGCGCCCGCTGCCTCCGGATCGAGCGTGGCCTACAGCGTCTCCTCGCAGAGCGCGAACCCGGACGCGGCCGCCGCCTTCCTCGACTTCCTCTCCACCCCGGAGGCGGCCGAGATCGTCGCCCAGGGCGGGTTCGAGCCGCCCGACGCCGAGCTCGGTCCCGACCCGTCCGGAGTCCGCGCCGACATCCACGACGGCTATGCCTCCGTGATCGACTCCGAGCAGCTGCACCTCTACCCCGACTCCTCCTCCCCCTCGGCCTACAACGCCATGGTCTCGGGGGTGCAGGGGCTGTTCTCCGGTGAAACGGAGCCTGCCGCCTTCCTCGAAGACGTGCAGGAGGTCCGCGACGAGTACCAGGCCGACTGACGCCCGTCCCGCGCGGCGGCGGCCGGGCGGGGTGCGCGGCTACCTCTATGTCCTGCCGGCGCTGGCGTTCTATCTCGCGTTCGCCGTGCTGCCGATGCTGCACACCGTCTACCTGTCGCTGTTCGACTGGGACGGCATCACGCTCGCCTCGTGGGCGGGGCTGGACAACTACGCCGAGGTGCTTTCCGACCCGCAGCTGCGCGGCTCGGTGGCCAACGCGCTCGTCCTCGTCGTGTTCTTCTCCTGGATCCCGATCGCGATCGGGCTCGCCGCGACGGCGCTGCTCGCCCGGCACAAGCGGCGCGGCACCGGGTTCTTCCGGCTGGTGCTGTTCCTGCCGCAGGTGGTGCCGCTGGTCGCGGTCGGCCTGACCTGGCGGTGGATGTACGCCGAGCGCGGCGCCGTCAACGAGGGACTGCGCGCTATCGGGCTGGACTCCGCGGCGCAGGCGTGGCTGGGCAACCCCGCGACGGCGCTGATCGCGGTCGGCCTGGTCGGCACGTGGGCGATGAGCGGGCTGTGCATGATCTTGTTCCTCACCGGTGCGCGCCGCGTCGACCCGCACCTGTACGAGGCGGCGCGGCTGGACGGCGCCGGGCCGCTGCGCGAGTTCTTCGCGGTGACACTGCCGGCGCTGCGCGGCGAGCTCGCGGTGGCGCTGACGGTGACCACCGTCGCGGCGCTGGCCAGCTTCGACATCGTCTACGTGACGACCGACGGCGGCCCCGCGGGCCGCACCGCGGTGCCGGGCCTGCTGGTGTACCGGCTGGCGTTCACCGAGTACGAGGTGGGGCTGGCGGCGGCGCTGGCCACGGTGCTGGCGGCGATGGTGCTGGTCATCGTGTTCGCGATCGCCCGGTTGGTGAGGCCGTCATGAACGTCGTGTCCCGCACCGAGCGCTACACCGGCCTGGCGCTGCTGCTGGCCATGGTGGCCGTCGTCGCGGTGCCGTTCCTGAGCGTGCTGCTGGCGTCGTTCCACCCGCCGGGCACCGCGGTGGCGGGGCTGTCCTGGCCGGCGGAGTGGACGCTGGAGAACTACCGCCAGGCGTGGACGGTGGCGGGCTTCTCGGTGCTGCTGCGCAACAGCCTCGCGGTGGCGGCGGTGGTGGTCCCGCTGTCGGTGGTGCTGGCGACACTGGCCGGGTACGCGCTGGGCACGATGGACCTGCGCGGCGGCAACGCGGTGCTGCTGTTCTTCGTCGGCGGGCTCACCATCCCGGTGGAGTTCGTCGTCATCCCGCTCTACTTCGACCTGCGCGGCATCGGGCTGGGCGGCTCGCTGGTGGGCGTGATGCTGGCCGAGATCGCGCTGTTCATGCCGTTCAGCGTGTACTGGATGCGCAACCACTTCCGCTCGATGCCGCGCGAGCTGATCGAGGCGGCGCGCGTCGACGGCGCGTCCAACCGCACCGTGCTCACCCGCATCATGCTGCCGCTGGCGCGGCCGTCGCTGATGACGTTGTCGGTGCTGGTGTTCATGTGGTCGTGGAACCAGTTCCTGCTGGTGCTGATCCTGATCCAGCACCCCGGGTCGCGGACGGCGCCGGCCGGGCTGGGCTTCTTCGCCGGCCAGCACGGGCTGGACATCCCGGCGCTGTCGGCGGCGACCGTCATCGTGATCTTCCCGATCGTGCTGGCCTACCTGTTCTTCCAGCGCAGCTTCGCCGCCGGCCTGCTCCAGGGCGGCCTGCGGGGATGACCGGGCGCGGCGGCGCAACCGGACCGTCGGGGCCTGCCGCGGAGTGCGCGGCACGGGACCTGATCGCCCGCGTCGCGCCGGCGGCGGCCGCTGCGGCCGACGTCGCGATCGGCCCGGTCCGCGGCGACGGCGGGCGGCCCGCGTTCACGGTGGCGGCCGACGGCGGCCGGCTCCGGATCCGGGCGACGAGCGGCGGAGCTGCCGCGTCGGCACTGCGCCGCTATGCCGCCCGGGCCTGCGGAGTCGCGCTGCCCGCCGAGGGGGGAAGCCCGGTGGACCTGCCCGATCCGCTGCCCGGGCTGGCCGAGGAGCGGGTGGTCGCGCCCTGGCGCCGGCGCTACCGGATCAACCCCTGCGCCTACGGCTACTCGGCCGCGTTCTGGGACTGGCCGCGCTGGGAGCGCGAGATCGACCGGATGGCGCTGTGCGGGACCGACCTGGCGCTGTGCGCCGCCGGGTGGGCGGCGGCGTGGGTGGCGGTGCTGGAGCGGTCCGGCCTGTCCGGCGAGCGGGCGCGCGCACACGTGGGCGGCACGGCGTTCTGGCCGTGGGCCTGGCTGGGCTGCGTGCACGGGCACGGCGCGGCACCGTCGCGCGCGCTGCTGGCGGAGCGCGCACAGCTGGGCGCCCGCGTCGCCGGCCGGATGCGCGCACTCGGCATCGAGCCGGTCGTACCGGGGTTCGCCGGACACGTCCCGGCCGAACTCGCCGGCGACGACTCCGGTCGGGTCGGATGGATGGGGTTCGCCAACCGCGTCCTGCACCCGGGCGATGCGCGCTTCCGCTCCCTGGGCCTGGCCCTGCTGCGTGAGCAGGAGCGCCAGCTCGGCCCGGTGGACCATGTCGCCGCGGACCCGTTCGTCGAAGGGGTGCCCGACGGCGTCGAGCCGGCCGAAACGGCCCGCGCGGTCGCCGGCACCCTCGCCGCGCACCGCGGCGGTGCGGTGTGGGTCCTGCAGTCCTGGCCGTTCACCTACCGCCCGGACTACTGGACCCCGGCGCGCACCGGGGAGTTCCTGCGCGCGGTGCCCCGCGGCCGCCTCCTCGTGCTCGACCTGCACGCCGAGCACACCTCTGCGGCGGCCCGCACCGGCGCCTTCGCCGGACATCCGTGGGTCTGGTGCGCCCTGCACGACTTCGGCGGGCGGCCCGGAATGCACGGCGCGCTTCCCGCGATCGCGGCGGGGGCGGCCGGCAGCGCAGCGCCGCCGCGTGCCGCCGGGGCCGCGGGCGGGACCGGCGCTGCGACGGGGCCCGG
>NZ_BAAGXT010000024.1:0-87791 GCF_054779695.1 Nocardiopsis coralliicola
GGCCGCGGCGGTCGCCGCCGGGGTCGCCCCGCCGGTGAGCGGCGGCAGCCTCGCAGCGCTGGCGCTGGCCGCGGTGCCGGGCGCGATCGCCGCGCAGACGGCGGCCCCCCTGCTGCTGCTCGCCGCGTCCGGGCTGACGGCGGCGGTGGCACCGGGCCGGTGGAGCGTCGGATCGCTCACTCTGCGCCGACCGGGGCGCAGCGCGGGAGCCCCGGGCAGCAGCTCAGCGCCGCGCTCCGGGGAGTGCGGCCGCGAGCCGAATCCGCGTCGGCCTGAGGAAGCGCCGCCGCTCCCCTATTCTGAGGGGCGGGCCGCCGCACCGCGGCCCCGCAGCACCCTCTGACGCAGCTCCCGGCGGCCCCGGCGGGAGGGGCGTCTCCACACACTCACGGGGAGAATCGCACTCCATGACCGCCTCGGCTCCCACGCCTCCGACGGGCGGCGCCGAACCGGCCCCCGGCGCATCCGCGGACACCGCCGCCGGACAGGACCCGGTCGCCCCGCTTCTGCAGATCGCCCACCGGCCGACACTGACCAGCCGCCTGGTGTCGT
The DNA here is from genome assembly GCF_054779695.1 of Nocardiopsis coralliicola. Classification (NCBI taxonomy): domain Bacteria; kingdom Bacillati; phylum Actinomycetota; class Actinomycetes; order Streptosporangiales; family Nocardiopsidaceae; genus Nocardiopsis; species Nocardiopsis coralliicola. Next base: position 553 of record NZ_BAAGXT010000024.1, read on the forward strand.
GGGCATCGCGCCCGCCGGGACGGCTCTACCTGCCCGCCTGCGCGGCCGTCGGCGCCGTGCTGATGTATGAGGACAGCGTGCCCGGCGGCGACCTGGCCGCGTTCGTCGTCGGAATGGGCGGCGGCGCTCTGCTCGCCGCGATGGGCGCGCTGCGCCTGGGCATCGCGCTGGCGGTGGCCCGCCCGATGGTGCGCCGCAACTGGCTGCGCTGGGCGGGCGCGCCGGTGATCGCGGCACTGGCGATCGCGCTGTCGGTCGCCGACATCCCGCTGCAGGGCCGGGTGGCCGCCTCCGCCGACCAGCTGCTCGAGGTGCGCGACACCGCGAACCGGTCCACCACGATCCCGATGAACGGCGAGATGGCCGGGCTGTACCCGCTCAAGTCGGTCACCGCGCTGGAGGGCACCACGCTCTACACCGTCCAGGGCGCGGGCCTGCTCGACACCTCCGGGCTGGCCTACAGCCCGGAGCCGCTGCAGACCGACGTCTTCATCGCGGGCCACGGCAGCCGCGTCTACGAGCACATCGCCGACAACTGGTACTCCTGGACCGAATACTGATCCGGCGGTACCGGGAGTCCCGGTACCGGGACTCCCGGTACCGGCCGGCCCGCGCCCGGGTCCGTGACGTGGTTCACCCCGCACTTTTCCCCGGGCAGCACCCGCCTCTCACCCTGCTTTTATCCGGCGGCGGTAGAAATGCGTGCGAGAAGCGAACAGCATGCATGTCCTGGGAGGGACGGGCCAGTTCCGATGAACGAATTCATGACCACCCTGCACCTGCGCATCTACGATGCGACTCGGGCGCTCCGCCGCGCGGACGCGCGCGGCGACGAGGCTGTCAGCCAGGCCCAGGCCGGCGAGATCGCCGACCTGGTGGAGATCGCGGCCCGGCACGGCGTGGACATCGGCAGCGGCTACCGGCCGATGGTCGAAGCGGCCTGAGCCCGGAGCGGAGCCGCCGCGGAAAGGCACGGCGCTGCGGGACCACCGGGTCGAACGGCCCGCGGCGCCCCGGCGGCTCAGGCCGGACCGGGCCCGCAGGAGGACCCGGAGGTACAGCGGAGAGGGGCGGGCGGCCGTTCGGCCGCCCGCCCCTTGCGCGTGCACCGGCCCGCCGCTCCGTGCGGGGCGGCGGGCCGGTGCGGCTCAGCGGTCCGCAGGTCAGCGACGGGACTTTCCGCCGCCGTAGCCCTCGCCGCGCTCGTGCTGCTCGCGCATGGCCCGCTGCTGGTCCTGGGCGAACTGCTCGGCCATCTGCTGCTGGCGCTCCGCGGCCGCGGACACGGCGCCCCGGGCGTCGTCGAAGGCCGCGGCGGACGGCGCGCCCGCTGCGGCGGAGCCGCCGGACGGCCGGGACCACCCGCCGCCCTTGGTCAGCTCCGGCAGGACCTGCGCCATCAGCAGGGTGGACAGCGCCGAGGACTCGCCGCCCTCGCCGTCGGTGCGCACCACGATCGGGGTGGGCGCCTGCTCGGCGAGCCGGGCGCCGACGTCGAGCCGGCGGCGCGCCAGCTCATAGCGGAGCACCGCCCGGTTGTCCCGGTAGGACGTGGCGAGCCGGTGCTGCGCCTTCGCCTCGTTCTGCGCGGCGACCAGGTCGGAGCGGCCGCGCGTCTCGATCTCGTAGCGGACCCGCTGGGCCTCGGTCTCCTGCTCCTCCAGCATCTGCGCGACGTCCTTGCGCGCCTTGTTCAGCGCCGCGTTGACCTCGACGATCTTGGCGTCGCGGGTCTTCTTGGACCGCTCGATGTCCATCAGCAGGGTGTCGATCCGCCGCTTGCGGGTGAGCTCCCACTCCTGCTCGTAGGCGACCAGCTCCTTGGCGACCCGCTCCCGGGTGGCCAGGTGCTGCTGGTACTGGTTGGGCAGCTGCACGTCGGGGATGTTGCAGCCGCGGATCTCCACCCCGTACCGGCGCAGCTGCCGGTTGAGCAGCTGCTGCATGTCGGCCACGTCCGAGCCGCGCAGGTCGAGGGCGCTCTCGGTGAGCACCTGCCGGCTGCGCTGCCGGATCGCGTCCTGCACGGCGCTGGACAGCACCAGGTCGAAGTTTGATGCGCCGATCGTGCGGACGAACGCCACCGCGTCGACGATGCGGAACTTGAGGAAGAACTCGATCGACTTGAGCGGCACGTTCTCGTTGGTCGGGCAGGCGAGGACGGGCGCGGTGTAGGGGATCTCGGTGGAGGTGTCGACCACGAAGTCCACCCGCGACCACGGATGCCACAGGTAGTGGCGGCCGGGCGGCAGCTGGCCGACGACGGCGCCGTACTTGGTCAGCAGGCCGACGGTGCCCTGCTCGATCTCCACGATGGAGGAGCGCCACCACCACAGCCCGCCGGCGATCAGCGCGCCGAGGGCGACGGCGAAGAAGGCCCCGGTCATCCAGGCGATCCACGGGTTGCCGGAGAGCGCGACGACGAGCGCGCTGAACAGCAGGTACAGCGCGAGCCAGACGAGCCAGGTCCAGGACAGCCCCCGGCTGTCCCGCGGGATGACGACCGGCACCAGCGCGCCGTTGTCGCCGCCGCGCAGCAGCCGGGCGATGTCGCCCCAGGACGCCAGCGCTTCCTTGATGTGCGAGCCGTCCCGGACCGGGCCGGCGGGTGCGGGCTGGTTCATCTAGCGGCCTCCCTGCTCGAAGCCCGGGCCGGGCGCTGGCGGGGCGTCCTGGTGCGGGTCGGCGACCGAAGCGCGGATCTCCTCCATGCGCTCCTCGCCGGGGATTTCCTGGTCCTCGGGGGCGGGGGCGGAGACGGTCTCCGGCTCCTCGGTGAGCAGCGCCTCGATCTCGGCCTCGCGCTCGGCGATACGGCTGGAGATCTCGGCGAGCCGGGAGCGGATCGCCGCCATGTCCTCCTGGTTGAACAGCTCGGCCTCGGCCTCGCCGATGATGCCCTGGGCCACCCGGAGGAAGTTGACGCTCTCGGCGTCGCCGCCGATGTTGAGCACCCGCGGCAGGCTGCCGGCGACCGCCTCCAGCTTGTCCAGCAGGTCCTGCTGGTAGCGGTAGTTGAGGATCTCCGGTGCCTCGGCCGCGCTGACCGCGCGGATGTCGAGCGCCTGCGCCTCCAGCAGTGCCGCGTTGGCGTTGGCGGTGGACTCGGCCTCAACGAAGCGCTGCCGCGCCTGGGCCCGGGCCTTGTTGGTCTCCCGCTCCAGGGCGGTGTCCATCTGCGCCTGGTACTGGGCGATGTCGGCCTGGATCGCCGAGAGGGTCTCGTTGAGCGAGGCGAGCTCCCGGTTGAGGTCGCCCTCGTTCTGCTCCTTCTTCAGCTGGAGCTCGTACTGGTAGGTGTAGGCCTCCTTGGCGACCCGCACCATCTCGGTCGCCGCCAGGTCCATCCGGTACTCCTGGCTGGACGGCTCGGCGTGGGTGATGTTGGCGTTGGTGAGCCGCACCGCGGGCAGGAACTGGCGGTTGAGCTGCTCCAGCAGCGCGGCCGTGTTCTCACCGACGAGGTCGTAGATGTCGGCGGCCTGCTGCTCGTAGATGAGGCTGCGGGTGGTCTCGCTGATGGCGTTGTTCAGCTTCTCCTGGAAGCCCTGGACCGCGCCGAGCACGAAGATGAACTGCTCGGGGTCTTCGATCCGGAACTGGACGAAGAGGTCGATGGAGGCCTTGACGCCGCTCTTCGTCGGGGCTTCCCGGATGGGCGCGTTGAAGGGGTACTCCCGCGTCGTGTTGACGATGTAGGAGACCCGCTTCCACGGGTTGAACAGGGTCACCCGGCCGGGGCCGACGATCTGCTCGAGCTTGCCGAACTTGGTGATGAGGGCGTGGCTGCCGTCGGGCACCATCACCATGCCCTGGCGCCACCACATGAAGGCGGTGAACAGCACCAGGACGAGCCAGAAGTGCGGCCCGAAGAAGGGGTTGAGGAGGAAGCCGAAGCCGACCGAGGACGCGCCGAGGCCGACCAGTCCGACGACGGCCAGCGCGATCGACGGCAGCATCGCCGTGAAGGTGCGGCCGCGGGGGATGACCATGGGGCAGATGACGTTGACCGGTCCGTCATGGCTGCGTTCGAACGTCGACCGGTTGAGCGCCTCGCCGGCGTTGTTCAGCGACGTGGTCTTCTGCTCGATGCGGGTGCCCGGCGAGGCGCCCTGCTCCCGGGCAGCCAGAAAGTCGCCCGGGTCGAGTCCGAATCCCTCCGCCCCCTCACTCAGCGCGTCGGAGACCGCGGCCCGGGGGTCGCCCGACTGGGCGACCGCCGAGGCGGCCCCGCGCACCGTCTGTGCGAAGGACATACCTGAAGACTCCTCGGTTTTCCGTGGTGTACATGGGTGAACGTGCGGATGAGACGCCCGCGTTGCGGGCGCGGTTCCGCTGCAGTCCGCGCATCGTCCCACTCCACACGCCGAGCGGAGCCGCTCAGGGGGTTTTGGGGGACGCACGGGCCGCCGATGACCGAAACCGGCCGCGTCCCCGGTCCCGCCCCTCTCCCCCGGAGCCCGCGCCGGCGCACCCCCGCGGCCGGGACCGCCGCGGCCGGGACCGCCGCGGGCGCTGCCGGGTGCGGCGCTACGGTTAGAGGCGTCCCCCGCGGCCGGCGGCGCAGGCGCCCGCCCACCCCGCCGGCCGCGGACCGCCGTACTGCGAGGAGCGCCCATGCCTGCCGTCCCGACCCCCGTCCTCACCTCAGCCGGCCTGATCGGCGGCTACGCGGCCGCGCGCGCCACCGGGATCCGCCCCCTGGGCGGCGCCGTGCTGGCCGCGTGCGGGGCCGCCGCGTTCCGGTCCTGGCAGCAGCAGGCGGGCACACCGGCGGCGGCCGCCCTGACCGGCCTCTACACGGCCGCGTTCGGCCTCTCCCACCCGCTGGCCAAGAAGATCGGCGCCTGGCCGTCGGTGCTCGCCGTGACCGCGGCGACCGGCGCGGCCGCTTGGGCGTTCGGCGAGCGCCCCGGCTCCTGAGCGGGCAGCGGAGCGGCGGCTGCGGCGCGCTGGCTGGGGGCCGGCGTGCGGCGGGCGAGGAGGCCGGCCGGGCCCGCCTTTCGGCTCGGCCGCCGGCTGATGGAGAACACCGCGAGAGGCGGACCCCGCCGCAGGGCAGCGGTCCACCAGCCGCGCCCCCAGGGCGTGTCGGGTGGATGGCGTTCACCGCGAGCGGTGTCGGCGGTGCTCCCGCCGCACGGCCGACGAGGGAGTCGGGGCGGGTTCTCCTCTTCGATTGAGGAGAACGCAGCGAGGGGCGTGCCAGGGCGCCGCGCAGCAGGACAGGCGTCCACCCACCACGCCCTAGCCCTGGGTGATGTAGGCCTCGAGCTGTTCGCGGTCGTGTTCGAGCCGGCGGATGCGGCTCTTGACCACGTCGCCGATGCTGACGATGCCCACCAGGGCGCCCGCGGTGAGCACGGGGACGTGCCGCACCCGGTTCTCGGTCATGACGACGGTGAGCGCCTCGACCGTGTCCCGCGGCGAGCAGGTGATGACCGGCGCGGTCATCAGAGCGCTCACCGGCTGGTCCAGCAGGCCGGCGCCGTGCTCGGGCAGGCCGCGGACGACGTCGCGTTCGGAGGCGATGCCCGCCACCGCGCCCCGGTCGACGACCACCGCGGCACCGACGTTGTGCCGCGCGAGCCGCTCGAGCAGGCGGTCGACACGGGTCTCGGGACGAACGGTGACCACGTCAGCGCCCTTGTCGTGCAGCAGGTCAGCGATGCGCACGGTGCCCTCCTCACGCAGCCGGTGACCGAGAGTTACCCTGCGCGCCGCACCGCATAACCGGTTTCCTCCCGATCGGGGGCCCGCGTGGACAATGTCCGGTTCCGCCGGAGCGGGCCGCCGGATTCGGGCTCCGCAGGAACAAGCGGCGGGGGCCGCCCGGAACGGGCGGCCCCCGCCGCTTGTCGCACCGCCGGCTGCGCTGGTGCGCCCTACCGCTGCTCCGGCCGCCGCGGCGGCCGGAGCAGCGGCGCCGGTCAGCTGCAGCCGCTGGTCGAGCCGCAGCCCTCGCAGACGTAGCAGGTGCCGGACGGGCGCATCTTCGTCCCGCAGGTGACGCAGAGCGGGGCGTCGGCGACGAAGCCCGTGGTGGCCTCCAGGGCACCCGAGGTGGGCGCCTGCCCGGAGGCCGGGGCCGGTTCCTCGGCGGCCGGGGCGGCCGGCGCCGCGGGCGCGGCCGGAGCCGCGGACTGGGCGTAGGACTCGACCTCGGCCGCCACCTGCGCCGGGTCCTCGCCTGCGGCCTGGGCGCGCCGCTCCTCTGCGGTGAGCACGCCGAGGTCGGCGCGCTCCTCGAAGGAGAGGTGGTCCAGCGCGAGGCGGCGGAAGATGTAGTCCACCACCGACTGGGCCATCCGGATGTCGGGGTCGTCGGTCATGCCGGCCGGCTCGAACCGCATGTTGGTGAACTTCTCCACGTAGGTCTCCAGCGGGACCCCGTACTGCAGGGCGATGGAGATCGCGATGGAGAAGGCGTCCATGACGCCGGCCAGGGTCGATCCCTGCTTGCCGAGCTTCATGAAGACCTCGCCGAGGCCGTCGTCGGGGTAGGACCCGGCGGTGATGTAGCCCTCGGCGCCGCCCACGGTGAACGACACCGTCTGGCTGGGCCGCTTCTTCGGCAGCCGGCGGCGGACCGGGCGCTCGACGATCTGCACCTCGGGCTGCGGCGCGGCGGCCGCCTCGGCGTCCGCGGCGGAGCCCTTCGACTCGGAGCTGCCGGTGGACAGCGGCTGCCCCACCTTGCAGTTGTCCCGGTAGACCGCGAGCGCCTTCAGGCCGAGCTTCCAGCCCTGGTAGTAGATGTGCTCGAAGTCCTCGACGGTGGCCTCCTCGGGCACGTTCACCGTCTTGGAGATCGCGCCGGAGAGGAACGGCTGCACCGCGGCCATCATCTCCACGTGGCCCATCGGCTTGATGTAGCGCCGGCCCATCGCGCAGTCGAACACCTCGTAGTGCTCGGGGCGCAGGCCGGGCGCGTCGACGACGTGGCCGTTCTCCGAGATGTACTCGACGATCGCCTCGATCTGCTCCTGCTGGTAGCCGAGGGTGTCCAGCGCGCGCGGGATGGCCTGGTTGACGATCTGCATCGAGCCGCCGCCGACCAGCTTCTTGAACTTGACCAGCGAGAAGTCCGGCTCGATGCCGGTGGTGTCGCAGTCCATCATGAAGCCGATGGTGCCGGTGGGCGCCAGCAGGCTGGCCTGGGCGTTGCGCCAGCCCGCCTTCTCGCCCGTCTTGAGGCAGTCCTGCCACGCCTCGGTGGCGGCCGCGGCGATCGCCGTGTCCATCGCGCCGACGGTGCGCAGGTCGTCGTTTGCGGCAGCGTGCTTGCGCATGACCCGCTTGTGCGCCGCGGCGTTCTTGGCGTAGCCCTCGTAGGGGCCGACGACGCCGGCCAGCTCGGCGCTGCGCTTGTAGGCGGTGCCGGTCATCAGCGAGGTGATGGCGGCGGCGACGGCGCGCCCGCCGTCGGAGTCGTAGGCGTGGCCGGTGGCCATCAGCAGGGCGCCGAGGTTGGCGTAGCCGATGCCCAGCTGGCGGAAGGCGCGGGTGGTCTCGCCGATCTTCTCGGTCGGGAAGTCGGCGAAGGTGATGGAGATGTCCATCGCCGTGATCACCAGCTCGGTGAGCTTGGCGAACCGCTCGATGTCGAACGTGCCGTCCTCGCCCAGGAAGCGCAGCAGGTTGATCGAGGCCAGGTTGCACGAGGAGTTGTCCAGGTGGACGTACTCCGAACACGGGTTGCTGGCGGAGATCCGGCCGCTCTCCGGAGCGGTGTGCCAGTCGTTGATCGTGTCGTCGTACTGCACGCCCGGGTCGGCGCACTCCCAGGCGGCGGTGGCCATGGAGCGGAACAGGGACTTCGCGTCGACCGTGTCGACGGTGTCACCGGTGGTGCGCGAGACCAGGCCGAAGTCGGTGGCGCCCTCGACCGAGCGCATGAACGCGTCGGAGACGCGGACCGAGTTGTTGGCGTTCTGGTACTGCACGCTGAACATGTCGGCGCCGCCCAGGTCGACGTCGAAGCCGGAGTCGCGCAGCGCGCGGATCTTGTGCTCCTCGCGCGCCTTGGTCTGGACGAACTCCTCGATGTCGGGGTGGTCGACGTCGAGCACGACCATCTTGGCGGCCCGGCGGGTCGCGCCGCCCGACTTGATGGTGCCGGCCGAGGCGTCGGCGCCGCGCATGAAGGAGACCGGCCCGGAGGCGGTGCCCCCGGAGGACAGCAGCTCCTTGCTGGAGCGGATCCGGGACAGGTTGACCCCGGCGCCGGAGCCGCCCTTGAAGATGATCCCCTCTTCCTTGTACCAGTCGAGGATCGACTCCATGGTGTCGTCCACCGAGAGGATGAAGCAGGCCGAGACCTGCTGCGCCGAGGAGGTGCCGACGTTGAACCACACCGGCGAGTTGAAGCTGAACAGCTGGTGCACGAGCGCGTACTTGAGCTCGTGGTCGAACACCTCGGCGTCGGCGTCGGAGGCGAAGTAGCCCTCGGCGCGGCCGGTCTCGGTGTAGCGTCCGACGACCCGGTCGACCAGCTGCTTGAGGCTCCACTCGCGCTCGGGGGTGCCCACCGCGCCGCGGAAGTACTTGCTCGCCACGATCTGGGTGGCGTTCATCGACCAGTCGGCGGGGAACTCCACACCGCGCTGCTCGAAGTTGACGGTGCCGTCCCGCCAGTTGGTCATGGTGACGTCGCGCCGCTCCCAGGCGACCTCGTCGTAGGGGTGGACCCCCGGCGTGGTGAAGACCCGCTGGACCTTCAGGCCCCTGCGCTTGCCGCCGCCCTTGCGCGCTGTGGCGCCGGTCGTCTCCGTCATGCTCTCCCCCTGCTCTGCTCCTGCTGGTCGGGCGGCCGCCGACCGCCCCGCCCGATGCCCTGACTGTGTTCCTGTTGCGGCCGCTGCCGCGCCGTCTGCTCCGCCGGCGCCGCGCGTCCGCTACCGCGTGTGCTGTGCTGGTCCCGCCGGCCGGCTACTCGCCCAGTTCGGCGGTGCGCCTCTCGGAGCGCAGCCGCTCGATCTCCTGCTCGAAGTCGGCGAGGGACTCGAAACCCCGGTAGACGGAGGCGAACTGCATGTAGGCGACCTCGTCCAGCTCCTGGAGGGGGCCGAGGATCGCCAGGCCGATCTCGTGGGCTCGGATCTCGGCGACCCCGCGGCAGCGGATCTCCTCCTCCACCCGCTGTCCGAGGGCCGCGAGCGCGTCCTCGGTGACGGGGCGGCCCTGGCAGGCCCGCCGCACCCCGGCCACGATCTTGCTCCGGGAGAACGGCTCGGTGACGCCCGACCGCTTCTGCACCATGAGCAGGACCGTCTCCTGCGTGGTGAACCGCCGCTCGCACTCGGGGCACGAGCGCCGGCGCCGGATGGCGGTGCCGTCGTCGGTCGACCGGCTGTCGATCACCCGGCTGTCCGGATGGCGGCAGAACGGGCAGTGCATGCCGGTACGCCTCCCTGCTGACCCTGAACCTGCTCCGGCCCGGACGCATCCGGACCCGCACGGCACTCCTGCGCGCGGAGCCTCTGTGCGCCGCGAACCCCTCACCCACTAAAGCACAACTTCTGGGCGGATTCTTCCGCGAACAGCACTAGATCTAGTGGTCAAACCTAGGGGCGCACGGAGGCGGGTGCAAGCCCGCCGCACCCTCTTCGGCGGGGCCCGGGACGGAGACCGCAGGTCAGCCCCGCGCGCATCGCCTTCCACCCCCGCCCCAGCCGCGGGCGTGTCGCCGAGGCCGCGGGCGGCGGGGTGGCAATCGCCACGGCTCCGGCGCCGGAGCCGGAGCCTCGGGCATGGGGAAGGGATCGCGCTGACGGGCGCCTGAGGAACATACCCCCAGGTGGGGACCTCTGGGAACGGGCCTACTGCGGGCCGCGGGCCCGAACCGGGCAGCATCCGGGGAACCGCCGCAGCACAGCGCCGCCGGCGCGCCCGCGGCCGCCGCTCGCGCGCAGGCCGCATGCGGCCGCACCCTACGCCCGCAGGGGCGCGGGGCGCCGGATGCCCGGAAACCCGGGGGCGTCGCCGGGCCGGCTCCGGGGGCCGCAGCGGCCCGCGGCGGCGGCCTCGGCAGCCGGCGCGGCGGGCGGGGGCGCTCAGTGCCTGGGGACGCGCAGGATCTGGCCGGGCTCGAGCTCGGTGCCGGCCAGGCTGTTGAGTTCGACGATGGAGTGCACGGTACGGCGGGTGTCCTCTGCGGGGGCGACGCGCTCGGCGATGAGCCAGAGGCTGTCGCCCTCCTGGACCACCACGGTCGGGGACACCGAGCCGCTGAAGAACGACGCAACCGGAGCGGCGGAGGCGGAGCCGGCCGAGGCGGACGCCGCAAACAGCAGCGAGACCGCTCCGGTGGCCAGTGCGCAGAGCAGCGCCACGAGGACGGCGCGGCCGCGGAGGGTGAGCCGCATCCGGACGGCCGGGGGCGCACCGAACTCGGGCAGGCCGGATACGGCGGGCGGCGGCGTCCACTCGGGGACGTCGACGGCCCAGTCGTAGGGGGCCGCGGGACGCCGGTGCCCGGGCCGGGATTCGGGGCGGTGCGGCCGCGCCCCGGCGGACGGCTCGGACGCCCCGCGCTGGCGCGGGACGACCGGCGCGGCGCCGGACGGGCCGGGCGGCGCGGAATCGACCATGATCGCTCCCTTCGAACGCCCGTTCGTTGGAACATGCGTTCGACTAATACCGCATCCAGCCGTTTTTTTCATCACCATCTCGAACGTTTGTTTGATCTCACTGTGTGCAGGCACTACCGTTGGACACGCTTGACTTCCGGCTCCGGCGCGCGCGGTTGAACGCGGGGCGCACGGTTCCGGGACCGCCGTGACGCGGGGATCGTCGCCCGACAGAGCCCCGCGCGTCCCGCCGCAGCACTGACCCACCACCCACACGCGACGACCGCGAGATCACCGCCGAGGAGGCCGGCCGTGCCGGAGGAGAACCACGGAGCGCAGGAACCTCGCGCGGCCGGAGCGGGTCCCACCGCGCTCCGGCCCGTTCCCCCGCCGGAGCACGCCCCTGCAGAGGCGGACGGCGAAGCCGCCGCATCGGCGCAGGATGGTGCCCCCCGGCTCACCGCGCGCCAGCAGAGCGTCCTGAACTGCATTCACCGCTATGTGCGGCAGCGCGGCTATCCGCCGTCCATCCGGGAGATCGGGGACGCCGTTGGCCTGTCGAGCCCGTCCAGTGTCGCGCACCAACTGAAGGTCTTGCAACGCAAGGGGTACCTCCGGCGCGACCAGAACCGCCCGCGGGCGGTCGAGATTCGCATTCCGGGCCAAGCGCCGGTGCGCTCCTGGGACGAGCTCGAGGCCGACCCCCAGGGCGACCAGTCCCGAGCTGCGCATGTGCCGGTCGTGGGCCGGATCGCGGCGGGCGGGCCGATCCTCGCGGAGGAGTCGATCGAGGACGTCCTCACGCTGCCCAAGCAGATCGTCGGCGAGGGCCGCCTGTTCATGCTCACCGTGGTCGGCGACTCGATGACCGACGCCGCCATTACCGATGGTGACCTGGTCGTTGTCCGCCAGCAGCCGGAGGCCAACAACGGCGACATCGTGGCCGCACTGCTGGGCGACGAGGCCACCGTGAAGGTGTTCAAGCGGGAGCAGGACCACGTGTGGCTGCTGCCGCGCAACGACGCCTACGCACCGATCAACGGCGACGAGGCCACCATCCTGGGCAAAGTCGTCGCCGTGATGCGCCGGATGTGACCCCCCGCGCCACCCGCGTAACGAATCAGCCTCCTTTCGGATCGGCCCCGTGACCTTCACCTGAAGTCACGGGGCCGTTGCCGATTCGGAACGCATCGGAGACCCCTGGTGGCGGGCTTCCGGCACCCCCGGCCGCCGGGCGTCCGACCGGGGCGGCGGCGCGCCAGGGACCTTCGTCCCGAACCGGGGCGGCCTCCATCACCCGCGCTGCCCGCCCCGACCGGCGGAGGCCGCGGTGCTGCCGGGGCAGCGGGCGGCCGGGCGCCGTACGGTAGGGCCATGCCCGTCTCTCCCCTCCCCCTCCGGCGGCTCCCGCTGTGGCGGCACTGCCTGCGCACCGCCGCGGCCGTCGGCACCGCCGCCGCCCTCGCCGCGGGCTGCTCCCCTGCGGCGCCGCCCACCGCGGAGCTGCCCGGCGCCGATCCGGTCGAGCACGAAGTGGAGTTCGACGGCGGCTCCGGAACCGTGCCCGGCACTCTTGCCCTGCCGGCGGAGGCCGGAGAACCGGTGCCGGCCGCACTGATCGTGTCCGGGAGCGGGCCGACCGACCGGGACGGCAATTCTCCGGGGCGCCCCGACGCCGGGACCAACCTGAACCTGGCGCGGGTGCTCGCCGGCTCCGGCGTGGCGTCGCTGCGCTACGACAAGTACGGCAGCGGGGACCGCCCGGTGCCGGAGTCCGGCGAGGACGGCGCGGAGGCCTCCTACGGGCTGTTCGAAGAGGAGATGGCCGCCGCCTACGCGGAACTCGCGGCGCGGCCCGAGGTCGACCCCGAGCGCATCGCCGTGCTCGGCCACTCCGAGGGCGCCCTGTTCGCGCTGGGTGCCCCGGAGGCCGTCGAGGGCCCGCCGCCGGCCGGCCTGGTGCTGGTGGCCCCGCCGGGCGAGGTGTACCTCGACCTGATCGACCGGCAGATCACCGAGCAGGTGCGCTCGGCGGAGGCCGCCGGCAGCATGGACGCGGCCGGCGCCGCCGACCTGCTGACGGGCACCCGCACCGCGATCGCCCGGGTCCGCGCCGGAGAGCCGCTGCCGCAGGACCTTCCCGAGCAGATCGGGGGCATCTTCGCGCCGGAGACGGCCGGGTTCCTCCGCGAGATCGACGCACTGGACCCGGCGGAACTGGCCGCGGACCTCCCCCCGGGCATGCCGACCCTGGTCCTGCGCGGCACCGAGGACGCACAGGTGACCGCCGGCGAAGTGGACCGCCTGGCTGCGGCCCTCGGCACCGAGCAGATCGGCCTGGACGGCGCCGACCATGTCCTGCGCACCCGCCCCGGCGGCCCGGGCTCGGCGGCCGCCCCCGACGACCAGCGCCCCTTCACCCCGGATGCGGACGGCCCTCTCGCCGCATTCTTCGCCGACCTCCCGCCGGCCCGCGCCTAGGGCCTGCCAGGGCGCCGCGCAGCAGGGCAGGTGTCCACCCAACACACCCCCTGGGCAGCGGCCCGATCCCGCACCGAGGCCGCGCCGGCCTGCCGCCGGCCCGCACCAGGGCGCCCCGGCCAGCCCGGAGGGCCCGGCGGACCCCGCGGCTCCGGCCGATGCCGGTCGCTGCGCGCACCGTTCGGCCCCGGCCAGCGCCGCGGCGCGGTCAGGCGCCGCACGAGTACGCCCGGCCCTCCGCGCCCGTTCCGGGCTACCGGCCTCCCCCGGCCTCTGACCGCCGGCGGACCGCCGGCCGCCCCGCTGCGCCCGCGGTACGCGCGCGCTCCCCCGCCGTCGAGCAGGCGGCGGCCTGCGGGCGGGCTCGGCCCGATCGGGCATCGGCCGCAGGCCCCGGTCGGCGGAGCCAGCAGGACGGGGCGGCGCCGCTCGGCGTGTCCGCCGCAGGCCGAGAGCCTCGGCGGGCAGGAGTCCCCCAGTCAGTTGCGCCTACCGCGCCCGCGAACGCGCGGCGGCCCGGCTTCCGGTGCGGCCGGCGCCCGCCGGGCGCTTCGGGATGCGGACGGACACCGCCGCGGTCGGCCGCCCAGAGCGGGCCCGAGCGGGTTGCTTCTGCCGCTCGCGCCTCTGGCGCGGGAGGAATGCCCCGCCAGACGCGGGCTGCCCCGTTGCCGCTCAGGCGCGGAGCGCACGCGGCGGACCGCCCCGCGCGGCTGGCACTGCTGCGCTGCGGCGGTGCGGCGCCCCCGGTCAGTCGCGGCCTGCTTCGGCGGAGGCGAGAACGGAGTGGGCGAGGCGCTTGGCGCCGTCGACCATGTCGGCGTCGGGGATGGGGCGGGTGCCGGCGAAGTCGCCGGCCGCGGAGTAGCAGGACTCGACGAACAGGTTGGCCGTGGTGAACGCGACGCAGCCCCAGCCCAGCGGCCGGACCTCGCCGTCGTACCAGGAGTAGGCGCTGTCGCCGAGTCCGGAGAGCGCCGTCCGCTCGTGCCGCTGGGATGCTCCGGCGAGCAGCTCGGCCGCGCCGCCGGCACCGCGCCCGGCATCGTCGCCGGTGACCACCATGACGACCCGGGCGGCCGCCGGTGTGCGGCGCGCGTCCTCGGTCGTGGCCCACCGGCACTGGACTCCGGTGCGCCCGCTGCCATTCAGCGAGTCGAGCGGACTGGACACGTCGGCTCGGGCGTCGGGCACGAGCTCGGTGAGGACCTCGCCTTCGGCGGCCGCGCAGCCGGGCGGCTCGCGGTACCCCTCGGGGGCGGCCGCGATCCGGCCGATCGCCCAGACCCCGATGCCCAGTAGAACCACCGCGACCAGCGCGATGGCGACGACGGCCGCCGCTGCGCACCCCCGGCTCGCCCGCGGCCCGTCCCCGGGAGCGCTCTCCTCCCGCGGAGCCCCGCCCGTCTGCCCCGGTCCGCCGGCGGAGGTACCGCCCGCGCCGGGGGCGTGCGCACCGCTTCCGAGCCCGCCGACAGACGCACCGGCCTGCCCTGCCGCTCCGGGAGCGCCCGAGGGCACGCCGGCGCCGGGGCCGGCCGTACCCTGCGGCTGCCCATCGGGGGCGGCGGCGCCGGCCGGCCCGGCCCCGGCCGGACCCGCAGCCCGCTCCGATCCCGGCGCGGAAGCCGCTGACACGCCGTCTCCGGGCGCCGGTGAACGAGGGCCGACCGCGGGCGCGCCGACCTCGGAACCGCCACCGGGCAGGCCCTCTGCTCCCGCTGGGACGCCGCCTCCTCCGCCCTCCAGCGTCCCGCTTCCCGGAACGGGCCCGGGCGCCGGGTTCCCCCTGGGGCCGCCCGCTGCAGAACCGGCCGTCTCAGCGGGGCCGCTGGCGGGTCTGCCGCCTTCCGGCCCTCGACCGCTCGCGGGGGCGTCCGCGGGCGGCACCGGATCGGCGGCGCGGCGGCCGGGAACCGGGTGGTCGGGCGCGGGGCCCTCCGGCGGGTCCGCCGGGGGCTCACCGGGACCGGGCGGGCGGGGCATGGCGGCCTCCTCCGTCTCCCGCTCCGCGTCCTGGGCGGGGCGGCTGGTTCGGGCTGCGTGGACGGCGGTCCGGTCCGTCCGGTCTATCCGGTCCGTGCGGGGCCCAGGCGGTCACAACTCGTCGGCGACGGCGCCGGCGACGTCCAGCGCAGCCGAGCGCGCGTCACCGTAGGAGATCGGCGCGCCGTCCGGACCGTCCGCGCCACCGTAGGCGATCCGCACGATCAGGTTGTCGTGGCGGAAGACCGCCTCGGCTGCCGACCCGTCAGCGGTGGGGCGCCAGGTCTGCCCGGTGCCGCCCAGCTCCGGCGCAGGCGCGGCGCCGCGGTGGGCCTGCTCCAGGGCCGCGAGGTCGCGGGCCGCGGCCTGCGCCCCCGCCACCTCGCCTGCGGAGTCGGTGAACAGGGCCTGGAAGTCGGCGCGCAGGAACCGCGGCTCCGCGTCGCCGCCGGCGGAGCCGATCGATGTCCAGGTGCACACCGACCCGTCGGATTCCTCCAGCGGGCCGCGGTGCGCACCGTCCAGGCGCGGCTCCTCCAGGACCTCCGCGACGGCCTCGGACGGCACTGCGGAGCAATCCGGCGCGGCCTGGTGCAGGTCGGCCTCTGCGGGCGCGTCCGCCGGGCCCGAGCGGTCGATGAGCGCGGCCGTGCCGAGGCCGGCCGCGACCAGCACGGCGGCCGCGCCGCCCGCCGCCGCTGCGCGGCGCGGGTGGCGGCGCACCGCCGAGACGATGCCGAACGGGTCCGGCCGCTGCGCGGGATCAGCGCTGGACACGGCGTCAGCCCGCCACGATGTTGACCAGCTTCGGCGCGCGCACGATGACCTTGCGCACCGCCTTGCCCGCCAGGAACCCCTGGGCCTTCTCCGAGGCCAGCGCACGGCGCTCCAGCTCCGCGTCGCTGATGTCGGGCGGGACCTGGAGCTTGTCCCGGACCTTGCTGTTGACCTGGACCACGGCGGTGACCTCTTCCTCGACGAGCAGTGCCGGATCGGGCGTACGCCAGTTGCCGATCGCGACCGGCCCGGAGTGCCCGAGGCGCTCCCAGCCTTCCGCGGCGACATAGGGCGCGACCAGGGAGAGGGTGACGGCGATGGCCTCGGCCGCCTCGCGCACCGCCGGGTCGGCGGCGCCGGGGCCGGATTCGATCGCCTTGCGGGCTGCGGTGACCAGCTCCATGATGCGCGCGACGCCCACGTTGAACCGGTGGCTCTCCACCGCGGTGGCGATCTTGTCCAGCGCGCGGTGGGTGGCCTTGCGCAGCTCGGGGTCGCCGGCGGCGGGGTCGGTACCGGGGGCGGAGGCCTCGCCGGCCTGCACCATGACGCGGAATGCGCGGCCGAGGAACTTCAGCGACGCGCCGGGCGACACGTCGGCCCAGTCCACGTCGTCCTCCGGGGGGCCGGAGAAGATCATGGTGAGCCGGACCGCGTCCACGCCGTAGGCGTCGATCTCGGTGCCCAGGTCCACGCCGTTGCCGAGCGACTTGGACATGGCCCGGCCCTCGTTGATGACCTGGCCCTGGTTGAGCAGCCGGGCGAAGGGCTCGGTGAAGCCGATCAGGCCCATGTCGTACAGCGCCTTGGTGAAGAAGCGCGCGTACATCAGGTGCAGGGTCGCGTGCTCCTTGCCGCCGATGTACTGGTCGACCTGGCCCCAGCGGGCGATGTCCTCGGGGGCGAACGGCCGGTTCTCGTCGTGCGGCGACAGGTAGCGCAGCGGGTACCAGGACGAGTCGACGAAGGTGTCCATCGTGTCGGTGTCCCGCTTGGCGGGGCCGCCGCAGCCGGGGCACTCGGTGGTGACCCAGTCCTCGGCGGCGGCCAGCGGCGAGATCCCCTTGGGCGCCAGGTCGGTGCCGCGCAGGTCGGGCAGCTGCACGGGCAGCTGGTCCTCGGGGACGCCGACCTCGCCGCAGGAGGGGCAGTGCACGATCGGGATGGGGGTGCCCCAGAAGCGCTGCCGGGACAGCAGCCAGTCGCGCAGCCGGTAGTTGACGGCGCGCTGCCCGGTGCCGCGCTCGGCCATCAGCTCGATGATCCGCGGGATCGCCTCGGACTTGGCCAGGCCGTCCAGCGGCCCGGAGTTGACCAGGGTGCCCTCGCCGGCGGTGGCGGTGCCGGTCTCGGCCGGGTCGGGGTCGCCGGTGTCGACGACGGTGCGCACCGGCAGGTCGAAGGTGCGGGCGAAGTCGAGGTCGCGCTGGTCGTGGGCGGGCACCGCCATGATGGCGCCGTGGCCGTAGTCAGCCAGCACGTAGTCGGCCGCCCAGACCGGGATGCGCTCTCCGTTGACCGGGTTGACGGCGTAGCGCCCGAGGAAGACACCGGTCTTCTCCCGCTCGGTGGACTGCCGCTCGATGTCGGACAGCTTGGCGACCTCGCTGCGGTACGCCTCGAACGCCTCCCGCTGCTCGGGGGCGCACAGCTCCTCGGCGAGGTCGGCATCCGCGGCGACGACGAAGAACGTGGCGCCGTAGAGCGTGTCCGGCCGGGTGGTGTAGACGGTGACCGGCTCGCTGCGGCCCTCGATCGCGAACTGGACGTCGGCACCCTCGGAGCGCCCGATCCAGTTGCGCTGCATGGTGAGGACTTCCTCGGGCCAGCGCCCGCCGTCCAGCTGGTCCATGTCGGACAGCAGCCGGTCGGCGTAGTCGGTGATCCGGAAGTACCACTGGTTGAGGCTGCGCCGCACGACCTCGGTGCCGCACCGCTCGCAGCGCCCGTTGACGACCTGCTCGTTGGCGAGCACCGTCTGGTCCTTGGGGCACCAGTTGACCAGGCCCTCCTTGCGGTAGGCGAGGCCCTGCTCGAAGAACTTCAGGAAGAACCACTGGTTCCACCGGTAGTACTCCGGGTCGCTGGTGTGGATGCGCCGCGACCAGTCGACCGAGATGCCGTACCGGCGGAACGACTCGGCCTGGGTCTCGATGTTGGCGTAGGTCCACTCGGCGGGGTGGGTGCCGTTGCGGATCGCGGCGTTCTCGGCGGGCAGGCCGAAGGAGTCCCAGCCGATCGGGTGGAGGACGTTCTCCCCGCGCTGGAAGTGGTAGCGGGCGATGACGTCGCCGATGGCGTACACCTCGGCGTGGCCCATGTGGAGGTCGCCCGAGGGGTAGGCGAACATGTCCACGACGTAGCGGCGGGGGCGCGTGTCGCCGTCGTCGTCGGACGCGGCGAACGGGTTCTCCTCCGCCCAGCGTGCCCGCCACTTGTCCTGGAGGGCGCGCGCGTCGTAGACGTCGCTCGCGACCTGGTCTCCCTCTACCGCTGTCATCTCTTCTGTCCCTCTACCGGTTCGCACTGGGGGAGCGCCGCCTGGACCGGGCGTGGAGCCGGCGCGCTCTGCGGCTCCCGGACAGGGCGCCGCGCGCCGGCCGTCCGGGGCATATCGAGTCTCCAGGTTAGCGCGGAGCGGGCCCGCGGCGTGCTCGGTCGCCGCGCGCCGCCGGATCGCCTGCCGCGGCAGCCGCCTCCCGGCGCGCCGCGCGGCAGCGCTGCGGGTACCGCCGGCGCCCGGACGGCCCGGCGGGCGCCGCCGCGGACGGCCACGTCACGGCAGCGTCTCGGCTCGGTACCTACGGATCACGCCCGCATCTCGTCCTGCGACACAGATTCCGCCGTTTCCGGGTTGGCGACGCGTCCGCTGCGCGGCGGTGCGAGAATGCACGCCGGGCGGGACCCCCGTGGCCGCCCTTTCCGGCGCTCCGGGGCCTCCGGGCGGCGCCGGCGCTCGACGAACAAGTGGAGAACGCCGCCCATGACGCCCAACCGTGCCGCCCGCGCCCTCATCGCCGCCGCTGCCAGCGCGGCCCTTGCGTTCGGCGCCGGAGCCTGCGGCGGGGACGCCGAGACCGAGACCGCGTCCGCCGACTCCCCCGCCCCCGACTTCGGGCAGCGCCTGGAACGGGTGCGCCTCACCGAGGGCACGGCCTACACGATGGAGCTGTCCACGGGAAGCACCGCGGCGGTGCGGATGACCGGCCACTCCGCGGGCGACGAGCCCTCGGTGGCGATCGACGTCACTCCGGAGGGCGGGGATGCGGCGACGCACACGCTCGGCCTCGGCGAGTCCCTCGACGTGGAGGGCGACCGGTGGCGCGTCTCGGAGATCGGCATGAGCGGCACCGCCGGCCAGCCCAGCAGTGTCACGCTGACCCGCGGCGAGGACGGCAGCGGCTCCCCCAGCCCGTCCGCGGCACCCGGCGCCCCGATGTCCGAGCCGGGCACCGCCTCCGCCGAGCGCGGCGCAGCCGGCGACACGCCGTCCGGAGCCTGATCCGCCCGCACCCCCGACCCCGCGAAGCGCCGCTGCCCCTGGCACGCGGCGCTTTTCCGTCTCCCCTGGCTGCAGCGGCGGCGGCGCGCAGCGTGATCGGGGACACGTGGACCGCCCCCTCGCGTCACATTTTTCCTACTGTGCGGTAGAAAGTGATCACCACCACTCATCCCACCCTGGGGGAGACGCGATGCTGAACCTTTCCGTGCTGCTCGAAGACGGTGCCCGGGCCACTCCGGAGCGCGACTGCGTCGTCTTCGGCGATCTCCGGCTCAATTACGCGCTGGTCGACATGATCGCCAGCCAGGTCGCGAACCTCCTGGTGGAACGGGGGATCGAGCCGGGCGACAAGGTCGCTCTGGCCTCGCCGAACACCCCCTACTTCCCGTTCGTCTACTTCGGCGCGCTGAAGGCCGGCGCCGTCGTGGTGCCGCTGAACGTGCTGCTCACGCCGCGGGAGATCGCCTACCACCTGACCGACTCCGGCGCGAAGGCCCTGTTCGCCTTCACCGGAACACCGGACCTGCCGCTGGGCGAGTCCGCGTTCACCGCGTTCAACGAGGTCGCTACCTGTACGACCTACATCGACCTGCCCGCGTCGCCCGGCGCGACGGAGTCGGCGATCGACGGGGCGGAGACGATCTGGGCTGCGCTCGACGGCAAGCCCGGGACCTTCGAGCCGGCGCGGACCGGCGCCGACGACACCGCGGTGATCATCTACACCAGCGGCACCACCGGAACGCCGAAGGGCGCCGAGCTCAGCCACGCCAACCTGCTGTTCAACGCGGTGGCGTCGTCCGGCCTGTTCGGCGAGGCCGAGCACGACGTGTTCCTCGCGGTACTGCCCCTGTTCCACATCTTCGGCCAGACGACAGCGATGAACGTGGCCCTGTACCGGCACGCGACGATGGTGCTGCAGCCCCGGTTCGACGGCGACGAGGCGCTCTCCCTGATGGAGAAGGAGGGCGTCACCGTGTTCGGCGGCGTGCCGACCATGTACTGGGGGCTGCTCGGCGCCAAGGGCGAGCACGACCTGCCGGCGATCGCGGCGAAGCTGCACACCGCGGTCTCCGGCGGAGCTGCGCTGCCCGGCGAGCTCGCCAAGAACGTCCAGGAGAAGCTCGGGGTGCAGATCCTGGAGGGCTACGGCCTCTCCGAGACCTCGCCGGTGGTCTCCTTCAACAACCCCAAGGTCAAGGCGAAGCAGGGCTCGATCGGCCTGCCGATCTGGGGCGTGGAGATGAAGCTGGTCGACGCGGGGTTCGCCGACGTCGAGGGCGAGGGGCCGGGCGAGATCGCGGTGCGCGGCCACTGCGTGATGAAGGGCTACTACAACCGGCCCGATGCCAACGCGCAGGTGCTCAAGGACGGCTGGTTCCGCACCGGCGACATCGCGCGCCGCGACGAGGAGGGCTTCTACTTCATCGTCGACCGGTCCAAGGACATGATCCTGCGCGGCGGCTACAACGTGTACCCGCGCGAGCTGGAGGAGGTCCTGCTGACCCACCCCGCGGTGAGCCTGGTCGCCGTCGTGGGCGTCCCGCACGAGACGCACGGCGAGGAGGTCAAGGCGTTCGTGGTGCGCGAAGAGGGCGCTGAGCTGTCCGAGCAGGAGCTCATCGGCTGGGCCAAGGAGCGGCTGGCGGCCTACAAGTACCCGCGCCAGGTGGAGTTCCGCGACGCGCTGCCGATGACCGCCACCGGCAAGATCCTCAAGCGCGAACTGCGCTGACCCCTCCCCTCCCCTGCCCGGCCGCTGCGGGCCCTGCCGGGGCCCGCAGCGGCCGGCGGCTGCCGTCGGCGGCATCCGGGGCGGGCGTCAGGGAAGCGGGTGCCAGCGCTCTCCGCACTCGGTGCAGCGGTACTCGATCCGCCGCCCGCACGCGGCGCAGCGCGGCCCCGTTCCGTTGCTGTCCAGGTGGGGGGCGTGCTGGTCGGCGAACCGGCGCGGGACGCCGCACCGGTGGCAGCGGATCTCGACGCCGCTCGGGCTCTTCGGCCACGGCGGCTCGGGCTCGATCGGATGGTTCTCCGGCATGCTCGCTCCCCGCACCGGCGTGCGCGCCACCGCGGCGGCGGCAGCGTTCCGCTCCCCGCGCCGGCCAGCGGCACCGGGCCCGCCAACCGTACCGGCTCGGCGCACACTGCTCGTGCTGATCACTGTGTTCCCTGCTCCGGCGCACGGGCCTGCGGGGCCGCGCGCCGCCCTGCCAGTGTCGCAACCCGCGCTGACGCCTCGCGCAGCCGCGCGGGCCGGATCAGCCCTTCGGCGACGGCAGCGGCGATCCGCTCCACCGAGCGGGTGTAGGCCTCCTCGCCGGTCCCGCCCGCGGTGGCGGGGTTGCCCAGGCACAGCAGGTCGGCGCCTGCTGCGATCGCGGCCGCTGCGCCGCGCGCCACCCCTTCGACCGGGTCTTCGGCGCCGGTGTGCGCGGCCAGGCCGCGCATGTCGAGCGCGTCGGTGACCGCCGCTCCGGTGAAGCCGCGGCGGCGCAGCAGCGCGTACCACGCCGGCGAGACGCTGGCGGGGGCGGCGGAGTCGACGGCCGGCACCAGGATGTGGCCGACCATCACCATGTCGGCGCCGGCCCGCACTGCGGCGTCGAACGGGGCGATGTCGCGCTCGTCGAGCAGCGCGGTGCCGGCGGTCACGACGGGCAGCGCCTCGTGCGAGTCCGTGCGGGTGTCGCCGTGCCCGGGGAAGTGCTTGGCAGCGGCGAGGCGGCCCGCGTCATGCAGCCCGGCGACGAACGCGGCGCCGTGCCGGGCGACTCCGTCGGCGCGGTCGCCGAAGGCGCGCCGCCCGATGACCGGGTTGAGCGGGTCGGAGTTGACGTCGACGACGGGCGCGAGCGCCGCGTCCACACCGACGCCGGCGAGCTCCTCGCCGAGCGCGCGGGCGGTGGCCCTGGTGTGCGCGGGGTCGTCGGCCGCGCCCAGTTCGGCGTGCGTCGGGTAGCGGGGCGGACCGCCGGCGTGCAGCCGGCTGACCGCTCCGCCCTCCTCGTCCGAGGCCGTGACCAGGTCGGGGGCGAGCGCGTGCAGGTCGGCGGAGAGGCGCGCGGCCGCCGCAGGACCGGCGGCGAAGTTCTGGCCGAAGTAGCAGGCGCTGCGCAGCCCGCCGCGGACCGCCGCGGCCAGCCAGTCGGGGACTGCGGTCCCGAGGAAGCCCGGCATGAGCACCGAGGCGGCGAGCCGCCGGACCTCGGGGCCGCTCAGCTCGGCATCCTGTGCCGCGTCGCCCCGCACTGCGCTGCGCTGCCCTGTACCGCCCATGTCTGCGCCGCTCACCCCTTCACTGCGCCCTGGACCAGTCCGGATACCAGGCCGCGCTGCACGATCAGGAAGAAGACCATCACCGGCACGGTGACGATGGTGGAGGCCGCCATCATCGCGCCCCAGTCGGTGGTGTTGAGTCCGGCGAACTGCCGGAGGCCGACCGAGACCGTGTAGAACTGCTCCTGGTCCAGGAAGGCGTAGGCGATGAGGAACTCGTTCCAGGCGGTGATGAAGGAGAAGATGCCGGTGGCGACCAGTCCGGGCGCCACCAGCGGGAACAGCACCGACCAGAACATCCGCCCCCAGGACGCGCCGTCGATATAGGCGGCCTCCTCCACCTCGGCCGGTACCGCTGCGGTGAATCCGCGCAGCATCCAGATCGCGAACGGCAGGCTCAGCGCGATGTAGACGACGGACAGGCCCAGCAGCGAGTTGAGCATGTTCAGCGAGGACGCCTGCAGGAACAGCGGGATGACCAGCGCTTCCAGCGGCACCATCTGCACAGCCAGGATCATCACCAGCACCGTGGTGCGGAACCGGAAGCGGAACCGGGAGACGGCGACCGCGGCGAGCAGCGCCAGCAGTGCGCTGCCGAGCACCGCGATCACGGCGATGAACAGCGAGTTGCCGAGGTAGCGGAGGAACCCGGCCTCGGTCAGCACGTAGCTGAAGTTGTCGAGGGTGACGTCGCTCGGAAAGAGGACTTCGGTGCCGGCGATGCTGCGCGACGGCGCCAGCGCGCTGGCCACCATGTAGTAGGCCGGGAACAGGGTGAACAGCAGCAGTCCGGTCACGGCGAGCGCGCGGCCGGCGGTTCCGCGCAGGGTACGGCGTCCGGTGAGGGTGCTCATCGCAGCTCGTCCTCTCGGAACAGGGCGCGCAGGTAGACGATGGTCACCGCGAGCAGCATCAGGGTGAGCAGGACGGCGATGGCGGCGCCGGTCCCGTAGGCGCTCTGCACGATGCCCTGCCGGTAGGACCAGACGCCGAAGTTGAGCATCTGCGGATTGGAGTCTCCGCCGGGCATCAGGAAGACCTGGGCGAACACCTTGAAGTCCCAGATCGTGGAGAGGATCGTGACGACCGCGAAGACCGGCTTGAGCACCGGAAGCGTCACGTGCCGGAACCGCTGCCAGGCGCCGGCGCCGTCGATGACCGCCGCCTCGTAGAGCTCGCGGGGCACGGTGAGCAGGCCGGCGAGCACGGTGACCGCGACGAATGGGAAGCCGTGGTGCACGATATTGAGGGTGACGATCGCGTAGAACGAGAGCCGCTCGGCGAACCAGTTGAAGCCCTCCGGGCCGAGCAGCCCGATGGTTTCGAGGACCTGGCGGACGATGCCGCGGTCGACGTCGAAGATCCAGATCCACACGTAGGTGCCGGAGACCGCGGGCATCGCCCATGCGACCATGATGCAGCTGACCACGATGGTCCGGGCGATCGGGCGCAGCGCGGCCAGCAGCAGCGCGACGAGGGTGCCGAAGACGACGGTGCCGCCGACCGCCACCACCGCGAACACCACGGTGTTGGGCAGGGCGACCTGCCACAGGTAGGGGTCGGCGAGCAGGTCGGTGTAGTTGTCCAGCCCGACGTAGTTCGACTCGCCGCGGAACAGCTCACCGAGGCCGTAGTCCTGGATGGACAGCCACAGCACGCGGCCGATCGGGTAGAGCAGCAGCCCGCCGACGACGAGCAGTCCGGGCGCGAGCAGCGCCCAGGGCAGCGCCCTGCGGCGCGCCGCGAAGGAGAGGCCGCGCCGGCGTGCCGGGGCGGGCGGCGGGGCGGCCGCTTCCGGCCGCCCCGCGGTCTGGGTGGTGCTCAACGGTCAGGAGCCTTCGTTCAGCGTTTCGTCAAGCTCGGTGTCGGCGGTCTCGGTGGCCTCTTCGAGGGTGGCGTCACCGTTGAGGATCGACTGGACCATGGCCGGGATGGTCTTCTTGCCCTCCACCTCGCCCCAGTTGGGCGAGACCGGCATCGAGGCGCCGGCTTCCAGGGCCTGCTGGGCGAAGGGCTGCACGAGCGGGTCGTCGGACTCGGCGAGCGCCTCGAGCTGCTCCTGGCGGCCGGGGAAGTAGGTGCTCTCCTCGGTCCACCGCTCGGCGTAGGTGTCGCCGGTGAGCATCTCGATGTAGTCCCAGGCGGCGTCCTGCTTCTCCTCGGGGGCGAAGACGCCCAGGTGCGAGCCGCCCATGAAGGACGGGCTGAGGCCGCCGTCGGGGCCGGGGATGGGGAAGGCGCCGAGGTTCTCGGCGAGTTCCGGGTCGGCCTCCTCGATGGCGGCCGGGGTCCAGCTGCCCGAGATGGCCATGGCGACGTTGCCGTCGATGAAGTTGTCCTGGACGTCGACCTCGTTCCAGGTCGCGGCGCCGGTGGTGGAGACGTTGTCCTCCATGGCGAGTCCGGTGTAGAACTCCAGGCCCTCGCGGGCTTCGTCGCTGGAGAGCGCGGGTGTCCAGGAGCCGCCGTCCTGCTCTGCGACGTCGCCGCCGGCGCCCCAGACGAACGGCATGGCGGAGTTGACGGCGTCTCCGGGGACGGGGAAGGCGACCATGCCGTCCTCGCCCTCCTCGCTGATGGTGACGGCCGCTTCGCGCAGTTCGTCCCAGTTCTCCGGGACATCCAGGTCGAGGTCTTCGAACACGTCGGTGCGGTAGATGACCGACCGGACGCCGGCGTACCAGGGCATGCCGTAGACGCTGCCCTCGTACGTGCCGGCCTCGGCCAGCGCCTCGTTGTAGGCGCCGGTGTCGCCGATCCGGTCGGTGAGGTCGACCAGGGCGCCGACCTCGGCGAACTCCGGGGTGAAGGTGGTGCCGAGCTCGGCGACGTCGGGCAGCGTGCCGCCGGCCATGCCCTTGGTGAAGCGGTCGTGGGCATCGGCCCAGGGCACGTACTCGACCTTCACGGACATGCCGTGCTCGTCCTGGAAGTCCTTGCTCAGCGCGTCGAAGTACTCGGTGGCGTCGGGGTTGGTGCCCTCCATGATCCAGACGGTGAGCACGTTGCCGTCCTCACCGCTGCCGCCGCCGCAGGCGGTGGCAGCCAGCACCAGCGCCGCGCCGACCGCTCCGGTGCCGAGCACCCGGCCGCGCGGCGTGCGCCGCCCGCGTTCCCTCGTGTCCATCGCCGTCCTCCCATCCTCCGACCGTCCCCGCGCCTGCGGGGCGTTTCCGGCCCCCGGGGGATCTTGTAGAAAAACTACGCACACCGGGGAAGGCTGTGAAGACAAGTAACGCGGATGTTATGCCGCTCCGCCCAACCGCGCCTGCCGGTGCGCGACAGGTTACCGACGGTGGCTCCGGCGGAGCGCGCCAGGCCCGGCGCGGCGCGCATCCGCCGGGTCCGGGCGGCGGCCCGGGTGCTCCTCCCGGGCCCCGCAGCCCGCCCCGCTAGAAGGCGCAGGGCAGGGCCTTGACGCCGTTCACGAAAGACGAGAGCAGCCGCTCCGGCGGGGCCGTCGCGTGGATGTCGGGCACGCGGTTGCGCAGTTCCCGGAGCATCACCGTGATCTCCCGGCGCGCCAGGTGCGCGCCCAGGCAGAAGTGCGGCCCGGGGCCGCCGAAGCCGACGTGCGGGTTGGGCGAGCGGGTGATGTCGAACGCGTCCGGGGCGTCGAACACCGCGGCGTCCCGGTTGGCGGAGGAGTAGAAGAGCAGCACCTTGTCGCCGGCTGCCAGCGGCGTGCCGTTCAGCTCCGTGGCGCGGGTGACGGTGCGCCGCATCCAGGTGACCGGGCTCGCGTACCGGACCACCTCCTCGACCGCGGTGCCGGCGTAGCCCTCGAAGTCGGACCACCACAGCTCCCGCTGGTCCGGGTGGCGGGTCAGCAGGTCCAGGGCGTGGCTGATGCCGTTGCGGGTGGTCTCGTTGCCGGCGACCGCGAGCAGGATGAAGAACGAGCCGAGTTCGGTGTCGTCGAGCTTCTCGCCGTCCACGTTGGCGTGCACCAGCGCGGAGGTGAGGTCGTCGGTGGGCGCCGCGCGGCGCTCCGCTGCCAGTTCGGCCAGGAGTGCGGACAGCTCCGCCCCGGCGGTGAGCAGCCGGTGCACCGCGGTGTCGGTGTCCTCGCCGAGGTAGTCCGGGTCGTTGCCGGCGAGCACCACGTTGGAGTGGGCGAAGACCTGCTCCCGGCGGTCTTCGGGGATGCCCATCATCGAGCAGATGATGGCCAGCGGCAGCCGGGCTGCGACGCGGGAGACGAAGTCGCCGGGGCCGCCCTCGACGAGCTCGTCGACGATGCGGCCGGCCTCCTCCTGCACGTCGCCGTCGAGCTTGGCGAGCATCCGCGGGGTGAAGCCGCGCGAGACGATGCGGCGCAGCCGGGCGTGGCGCGGGTCGTCCATGTTGATCATGGAGCCGAAGTACTCGGCGAACTCGCGCGGCATGTCCGGGATGGAGATGGCGCTGGGCTCGGAGGCGAACACCGACGGCGTGCGGCTCGCCTCGGCGACGTCGGCGTGGCGCACGAGAGCGTAGTAGCCCGGACCGGCCGGAACGGGCCCGCCCTCGGGCTCGGGGAAGAACACGGGCGGGTGTGCGCGCAGCCGCGCGAAGTCGGCGTGGCGCTCCTCGGGCGGCCGCTTCCAGAACCGCATCCGGGACAGTTCGATGTCGGCCACGTCCGGCGGGGTCGTGAACAGCATTGGGGGGCCTTTCGACGGGCACGTCGCCCTGCCGCCCGCCCCGCCCGCACGGGCGGGAGCGGGCACCCCGGGCAACGGCGGCCGGGTCACTCTCGCCCCCACTCTTTACACGAAGGATCTTCGTGTCAAGTGCAGTGGCGGGGCGGCGCCCGGGTCACGCGCACGGAGGCCTCCGCTGCGGGCGGCGCCCTCCCGCCGGCGGAGGGGAGGCGGCGCCCGCGGCAGACGCCCTAGCCGCCGTCCTCGCCGGGCGGCCCGTCCTCGGCGACCCCCGAAGCGATGCGCAGCGTCGAGATGAGCTCGGCCGGCCGGTAGACGGCGCGGCCGACGGCGGCGCAGAACGCGGCGAACATGTGCACCGGGACCAGCGGGTCCCCGTTGGCCAGGCGCTCGGCCGCTTCGTCTTCGCCGACCGAGTGCGCCTCCCATGCGGTGACCACGGCGAACTCGACTTCGGGGGGCAGCAGGTCGGCGACTGCCGAGGCCACCGCCTCGCGCGAGTCGGACGGCTTGTAGACGACGCCGGTCTCCTGCACCCGCCGGGTGAGGAACGCCGTGAAGACCCGCAGCTCCGAGGCGACCAGTTCGATTTCCGCGGGGCCCTCGGCCTCGATGGCGGCGACCGCGGCGGCCAGGGCCTCCCGGTCGGTGCGGACGTAGGCGTCGATCGTCGCGATGGCGAGCTCTGCGGCGTGCCGCCGCTCGTCGGTCGATTCCTCCATGGCCCCATGATCGCGCACCGCCCGCTCCCGCGGTACGGGGGCGGGCGGTGCGGCGCGGCGCTGTCCGGCGCGGAGGCCGGCCCGGCCCCGCGGCAGGCGTCCGGGCGGCGCCGCCGAGCGGCTCCGTCCGGACGCCGTGCTCAGGCGTAGTCCGGGCGCAGCGGC
Organism: Nocardiopsis coralliicola; assembly: GCF_054779695.1. NCBI lineage: Bacteria > Bacillati > Actinomycetota > Actinomycetes > Streptosporangiales > Nocardiopsidaceae > Nocardiopsis > Nocardiopsis coralliicola. The sequence continues at coordinate 28,679 of NZ_BAAGXT010000024.1, forward strand.
ATGTGCGCGTCGGTGCCGTCCAGCTTGACCCCGAGGATCTGGTGCAGCTGCACGACGTCCATCTCGAAGCCGAGCACGCAGCCGGCCATGTAAACCCGCCACACGCGCGCCGTGCCCTCGCCGACCTCGCGCACCGCGGCGTCCCAGTTGCGTTCGAGGTTGGCGCCCCAGTCGCGCAGAGTCAGCGCGTAGTGCTCGCGCAGGTTCTCCTGGTGCCGGATCTCGAACCCGGCGTCGTTCATCTGCGACTGCAGCCAGCCGGGCCCCTCCAGCTCGCCGTCGGGGAACACGTAGCGGTTGATCACCCCGCCCGGCTTCATCGCCGGCAGGTCGTTGCGCGGCCGGGTGATGCAGTGGTTGAGCAGCCGGCCGCCCGGCACGAGCTTGGCGTGCAGGCCGGCGAAGTAGTCCGGCACGTTCTTCTTGCCGACGTGCTCGGTCAGCCCGATCGAGCTGACCCGGTCGTAGACGCCGTCCGGCAGGTCCCGGTAGTCCATGTGGCGGACTTCGGCGAGACCGCCCAGGCCCTCTTGGGCGATCCGCTTGTTCGCCCACTCCGCCTGCTCCTTGGAGAGGGTGACTCCCAGCGCCCGCACCCCGTACTCCTTGGCGGCGTGCACGACCATGCCGCCCCAGCCGCAGCCGACGTCGAGCAGGCGCTGGCCCGGCTCCAGGCCGAGCTTGCGGGAGACCAGGTCGTACTTGGCGGCCTGGGCCTCCTCCAGGGTCGACTCCGGCGCCGGGTAGACCGCGCAGGTGTAGGTCATCGTCGGCCCGAGCACCAGCTCGTAGAAGGTGTTGGACACGTCGTAGTGGTGGTGGATGGCCTCGGCGTCGCGGCCCCGGCTGTGCCGCGTCCCCAGGCCGGACAGCCGCGAGCTGCGGACCTCCTGGGGCGGCGGCGCCACCCGGTTGACGAACTTGACCCAGCCGATGCTGCGCGCGATCCGCGCCAGGTCCAGCGGCGACACCGGCGGCCGGTCGGCGAACACCACTTCGCTCATCTGCCGCAGCGCGGTGTACATGTCGCCTTCGACGTCGATGTGCCCGGCCACGTAGGCGCGGGTCAGGCCGAGCGCGTTCGGCGACTGGGCCAGGTAGTTGAGCGCCACCGGCGTGCGGACCACGATCGCCGTGTCGCTGCCCTGGTCGCCCGCAGTACTGCCGTCATAGGCGCGGAACGCCACCGGCGCATCGCCGGCGACGCGTTCGAAGATCTCCGCAAGCTGCATGCCCATCGTTCCCTTCGTCCCGCACACGGGCCCCGCCCCGGGCCGGTCCCGCGTGCCAGCTCGCTCGTCCGCACACGGCGCCGCTCCGCACCCCCCGGTGCGGAGCGGCGCCGCGCGCCGGCCGCGGTGCCGCCCGCACGGGCGGGCGGCGCTGCGTCACCGGTTGCCGACGCACTTGTCGTAGAGGTCGAGCAGGCGCCCGCCGGGGTCGTAGGCCTCCTTGAGCTCCCGGTAGGCGTCGCCGTTGTAGAGCCGCCAGAACTCGTCCCGGCCGTAGAAGGCGTCGGAGTAGAGGGACTTGTGCCCCTCCAGCCGGGCGACCTCCTCCTCGACGAGCCGGTTGTGGTGGTCCCGGCGCTGCCCCGGCTCCAGGTCGACCATCCCCCAGAAGCCGAAGTTCACGTAGAGGCGGTCCGCCTCCAGCGGGTAGAGCGGCCAGGTCTGCGCCGCTGGCCCGCCGCGCAGCCGCAGCGGGCACATCCACACCGGGCTCATGCCGACCCGGTCGTGGAAGAAGTCGAGGAACTCCGCGCCGCGCTCCACCGCGACCTCGACGTCCTGGATGAGGGGCTCCTGCTGGGGCCGGCCGCGGTAGTGGTTGAGCAGCCGGGAGAAGTCGGTGCGCCGGTCCAGCGCGATGAGCTTGCGGTACACGTCGGAGCGGCGCAGCGACCGCGGCCAGAGCCGCCGGACGGCCGGGTTCTGCACGCCGAACGCGCGGGAGCACCAGAACCAGTCGGTGTCCCACCGCCACAGGTAGTCCTCGGTGGTGAGGTAGTCGCCGGGCCCGCTGCCGGCGTAGCGCGGAATGGACTGGTAGTAGACCTCCTGGCCGGCGTAGTCGCTGGTCCAGGGCGCCGCGTCGGTGAACGAGCCCAGGGTCAGGTAGAGCTCGTCGGGGCCGAAGGCGACACCGTCGAGGAAGTCGGTGCGCTCACCGCCGTGCTCGCCGTCGGCGGCGATCCGCGCGAACGCCTCCATGGCCTCCTTCGCCGACCCGAACCGCAGGTGGCGCAGGTGGACGAAGGGGGCGACCGGCTCCAGCTCGATGCGCAGCCGCAGGCTGTAGCCGAGCGTGCCGTAGGAGTTGGGGAAGCCGCGGAACAGGGCAGCGTGCTCGTTGTCCGGCCGGGCGGCGACGACGTCCCCGGTGGGGGTGAGGATCTCCATCTCCTGCACCGACTCGTGCGGCAGGCCGTTCCGGAAGGAGCTGGACTCGATACCGAGGCCGGTGACGGCGCCGCCGAGCGTGATGGTGCGCAGCTGCGGCACGACGAGCGGCATCAGGCCGTACGGCAGGGTGGCCGCGACGAGGTCCTCGTAGGTGGTCATGCCGCCGACTTCGGCGGTGCGGCGGTCCGGATCGACCGCGATGACCGAGGAGAAGGCCGAGGCGTCCAGCCGGGGGCCGGCGGCCTGCTCGCGGAACCGGAAGAGGTTGGAGGACGGCTTGGCCAGCCGGATCGGCGCATCCTCGGGGAGCGCGGCGAAGTCGCGGCGGATCCGGTGGACGGCCGCGATGTGGCCGCTCAGGTCCTGCCGGCGGGCCCGCGGCGCTGTGCGGCCCTGCTGCCGAGACTGACGTTGCACCCTGTCTCACCCTCCTCGGCGCTCCTCGGCGCCCTCGGCGACGGACGGCCTCGCTCAGCCTACGCCTACTGGTCGGTAGGTACAGGCCCCCGCGGTGTCGGGCGCGCCACGCCCGCGGCACCGGCCGCGCAGGCGCTGCGCCCGCTGCCGCCCGCAGCGGCGGGCCGTGCCTCCGCCGCGCGGCGGAGCCGCAGCGGCGCCGTCGGACCGATCGTCGTCCGCCCGGCGCCCGAAGTCCAGGACGCGCGGCCGTTGCGGACGGCTGGCCGGTTCCGGTCCGGCCGCCGCCACTCCCGCCCCGTCCGACGCGCCCGGCACGCGGCCTCCCGCGCCCGCCCTCCGGCGCGGGAGGACCGGAGTCCGCCGAAGCGGCCATAAGATCGGATGACGTGCGCATCGCCCTCGTCGACTCCGGTATCGGCATGCTGTCCACCGCCGCCGCGCTCCGCGCGGCCCGGCCGGACGCCGACCTCATCCTGTCCATGGACCCCGACCACATGCCGTGGGGGCCCCGCACGTCCGCGCAGATCATCGAGCGGGCGCTGGCCGGAGCCCGGGCGGCGGCCGGCTACGGCCCGCCGGACGCCGTCGTCGTACCGTGCAACACCGCTTCGGTGCACAGCCTGGAGGCGCTGCGGGCCGAGTGGGAACCGCGGATCCCGGTCATCGGCACGGTGCCGCCGATCAAGCCGGCCGCCGAGCACGGCCCGCCGATCGCGGTGTGGGCCACGCAGGCGACCACGGCCAGCACCTACCAGCGCGACCTGATCTCCCGGTTCGCCGGCGGCGCCGAGGTCGCCGCTGTGGCCTGCACCGGGCTCGCGGAGGCGGTGGAGGGCGCCGATCCGGACGCGATCGCCGCGGCGGTGGCCTACGCGGTGGACCGGACGCCCCGCGGCGTGCGCGGCGTCGTGCTCGGCTGCACCCACTACGACCTGGTCGGCGACGCCATCGCGGCCGCTCTGGGCGGCCCCCCACCCGCGGGCCCGGTGCTGTTCACCGCGGCCCAGGCCGTCGCGGCCCAGGCGCTCCGCCGCATCGGCGCCGAGCCCGCACCGGACGCCCCGCGCACCGGCGCGGTCCGCGTTCTCGCCAGCGGCCGCCCCGCTGACCTTCCCGCCGCCGCACTCACCTACCCGGCAGGCCGCGCCCTGGCCCGCCCGCCGCTCCCCCGCCCGGCCTGACCCGGGCCGCCCGGGCCCCCGCGCAACCGGCGCTCCGGCCTCCGCTCCCTCGGGGCCTCCGTGCCGGACGGGAACGCCGGCGCCGGCTCTCGGCCGGGCTCCCGCGCGGCCGACTCAGAGAACGGCAGCGGGCGTACCAGCCGGGAGCGCGCGGCACAGCGGATGCCGGGCCCCAGTCCGGGAGAGTCCCCGGGACGTGTGCGCCGGCCCGGCGGCGGGCCGCACGGTGACGGGCGCCTACTCCGCTTCCCGCAGCGCCCCGGACGGCTGCGGTGCCGCCTCGCGCCGACCCGCCCGGCGGGCCGGGCCGTCCGTCAGCGGGCTGCGGGCGCGGGCGCTTCTGCGCGCTCCTCGCCGCCGACCGCCGACCGCGGCGTGAGGGCCGTCTCGGTGAGCGTGCTGACCAGCGTGCGGACTCCGGCGGTGTCGTTGTCGTGGAGCAGGGTCTCCAGCAGTGACAGGGCGGTGCGCTGGTCGGTGGGAGCGCGGCCGATGCGCTCCCACTGGGGCGCGGCGGCGCGGTCGCCGAGCTTGAGCAGCCGGCCCACCTGGCCGAGCGCGGCGAGCAGCGCAGGGTCGTCGGGGCGCTCGGTGAGGGCGGCGGAGACCAGGTCGGCCTGGCGCTCGGGGTCGACCTGCTCGCGCGGCTCGGCGCGCAGCGCGGCCAGCAGGCCGTCGGACGGCGCGGGGGCCTGGGGCGGCGGCAGGGCGCGCAGCCGCAGCCGCACCTCGTCCAGGTCACCGGCGAGGTCGTCGCCGCGCCGGATGCGGCCCAGCGCCGACTGCGCGCGGCGCACCGCTGCGGCGCCGACCCAGCGGGCGCCGCGGTCAGCGGCGAGCCGGGCCCCGGACAGCGAGAGCCGCGCGCTGCGGCGGTGCGCACCGAGCCGCTCGGCCTGGCGCGCCCACGAGGTGAGCGCCACCCCGGTCTTCCAGTCGTCGACCAGCGCGCCCTGGGCGGAGAGGTCCTCGACCGCGTCGGCCCAGGCGGTGCGGTGCCGCGGGTGGGCGTCGGCCTCCGCGGTGTCCGGCAGCGCCTGCACCGCCTCCGCGGCCGGCTTCAGGCCGGCGCGGGCAAGCCAGGCGAGCAGCCGGGCACGCTCGAAGCGGAGCCGCCGCGCGGCCGCGGTCCGCGCGATGCCGGGCGGCACGGCGCGCAGCGCGCCCTGCTCCAGGCGGTCGAGGGTGAGCAGCGCGTCGGCGTAGCGCTCCTGGTAGCGGAGCGCCCGCACGTAGGCGAAGCCGTAGTCCATGCCGACCTCCGCGCCGGCCTCGCGGATCTCCGCGGCGCGCCGGTCCAGCTCCCGGACGGCCTCGTCGGGGCGCTCGTCGTCGATGAGGGTGTCGGCGTGCGCGACGACCAGCGCCTCCCAGGCGGGGCGCCCGGGGCAGGAGTGGTCCATGGCTTCGGCGAGCAGTGCGGTGCGGTCGGCGGTGCGGCCCGGGCCGTCGATGTTGGCGTGGCAGGTCAGCAGGTTCAGCGCGGCGCACACCGCGGGGCCGCACGGGGAGAGCGGGCCGTCGTGCTCGTCGGCCTCGCCGTGCGCGGCCTGCAGCGCCGCCTCGGCGTCGCGTTCGGCCGAGGTGCCCTCGGCGCGGTGGCCGACCCGGGAGGCCAGCTCCCAGTGCTCGAGGTAGGCGGTAGTCCACACGGGCAGGTGCCCGGGGTCGTCCCGGACGGCGCGCAGCGCGGTCGGCAGCACGGCGCGGACCCGCTCGGTCTCGCCCTCCAGCGCCAGCAGGGGCAGCCGGACCACCGCGTCGGCCAGCTCTTCGCGCTCCTCATCGCGGAACCTCCGTGCGGTCTCCGCCACCCACGCCCACAGTGTCACGTGCCGCCTCCCTTCCCCCGGTAGGCCACCGAACGTAGCAGCCCGGTCACAGGCGCGCCGGAGAACCGCGAAAAGCCGGCGGCGGCTGCGGCCGATAGACTCGGACCCCCAAGCCCGCTGCGGCGTGGCGGGCGCACCGCGGCGGCGGCCGCGCGGGCCCTCTGCCGCGCGGTCACCGGCACCGCAGCCCCACCCGCAGACCCCGACCGCAGCGAGCACGGCACCCGGCGCGGCGGCCGCCGCGCCCGGACTTCGACCCCCGCGTACGGCGCGGGCGACGGGAGCGCACAGGCAGATGGGATGGCGAGACCGGTTCGGCCTCCGCAAGGCGCGCCGGCGCGGCAAGGCGAAGTTCGACCGACCGGCCGAGAACTCCGACGTGCAGGCGCTGATCGAGTTCGCGAAGTCGCGGACCGGCGTGGAGTTCTTTGTCGAGCCCGAGACGTTCGCGACATCGACCACCGCGGTCGGCGTCGCCCATGACGGCGAGTGGACCCGGCGGCGCGTCGGCTCCCCCGACGTCATCCGCAAGGTGGCGCGCGACCTCGCCGCACCCGTCTACGATGTCCAGATCGTCGGATATCCGAAGCGGATGCGGGACTGGACCGCGAAGAACAAGCGGAGCCTGCCCCTCGACGACGCCTAGCGCCCGCACCCCGCCGCCGCGCGGGCGGAGGGGCCGTCTCAGGCCCGGCGCGCGCGACGAGGAATAGGACCACCACCGGGCGCCCGCCGGCGGCGCCCCGCAGGCCCCGTGCCCGCGCAACCCGGAGAGAAGCGCCCCCAGCCCATGACCGACCCCGCCAAGACCGGCATGCCCCCGTGGCTTCCCCGCGCGATGCTGCTCGCGGTGTGGACGGTGATCGGCTTCGCCGTGGCCGGGTGGCTCTTCTTCCAGCTGCGCGGGCTGCTGGTCCTGCTGCTGATCTCGCTCTTCCTCGCGCTGGCGCTGGAGCCGGCGGTGAACTGGCTGCACCGGTACCGGTGGCCGCGGGGCGCGGCGACCGGCGCAGTGATGCTCGCCGCGGTCGGCGTGCTGGTCATGTTCTTCTCGGTGCTCGGCTCGATGCTGGTCGGCCAGGTGCTGGAGTTCGCCGCGCAGATCCCGGCGATGAGCCGCGCGCTGCTGTCCTGGGTGAACACCACCTTCAACGCCGAGTTCCAGCCGGAGATGCTGCTGGCGGAGATCACCGACGTCTCCGGACAGCTCAACCAGTGGGCGTCCAGCGCCGCGGAGAACGCCTGGGGTGCGGGGACCGCGCTGCTGACGCTGCTCTTCAACGGCCTGGCGATCGCGCTGTTCACCTTCTACCTGACCGCCGACGGCCCCCGGTTCCGCCGCACACTCTGCTCGGTGCTGCCGCCGCGCACGCAGAGCGAGGTGCTGCGCGCCTGGGAGATCGCGATCGGCAAGACCGGCGGCTACATCTACTCCCGCGCGCTGCTGGCGCTGATCTCCACGCTCGCGCACTTCGCGGCGCTGGTCGTGCTGGACGTGGACTACGCGTTCGCGCTGGCGCTGTGGGTGGGCGTGCTCTCGCAGTTCATCCCGACCGTCGGCACCTACATCGGCGGGGCGCTGCCGGTGGTCGTCGCGCTGATGGGCGGCCCGCTGCCGGCGCTGTGGATGCTGATCTTCATCACCGTCTACCAGCAGTTCGAGAACTACGTGCTGCAACCGCGGATCACCGCGCGCACGCTCGACATGCACCCGGCGGTCGCGTTCGGAGCGGTCCTGGCCGGCGCCGCGGTCCTGAACGCGCCGGGCGCGCTGCTGGCGCTTCCGGCGGGGGCGAGCCTGCAGGCGTTCCTCAGCGTCTACATCAAGCGCTACGAGGTGGCCGAGCACCCGCTGCTGGGCGACGGCGACGAGGAGGGCGGCGGGAGCGGCGCCGCGGACGGCTCCGGCGGCGGTTCCGGCGGCGGTTCCGGCGGAGACTCCGGCGACGGCGGCGCCGAGGGGGGCGGCGGGACCGCGGGGCCGCCACCGGCCACCGGCGGCAGCCCCGGCCCGGAGGCGGCCGAACCGGAAACGGCCCCCCGGCACTGAGCGGGCCGGGCGGGCCAGAACACCCGCACCGATGCACGGATCACACTCGCCCGCCAGGGGGGAGAATCAGGTGCACACCAGGACAATACGCCGCGATTTAACCGTTGATCGGCGCAACTTTGACGTAAGTCGTCGACGCGAGCGGTTCCCTAACGCCGTGCTTTCGTCGCATACTCCCCGTGGGAGGGGGACGACGAATGAAACGGGATCTGGCGGCCCTGTGCTGCGAGTGCGGAACGCTGCGGCAGGTGAGTGACCACCAGGCCATCGGCGAGGCGCAGTCGGCCTACGGGCTCGCCCGTTGTGTCGTCTGGCGGCTCTGCCGCACGTGCGGGCAGCGCACCTACCACGCCTACCTGCGCGACGACGGCGAGCGCGACGAGCTCGAGGAGGCGCTCCAGCTCGACGACGCGATGGCCGGGGAGGCGCTGGAGGAGGAGATCGAGCAGCTGCGGCTCTGCGACATCGAGATCGGCCATGCTCCGGTCCCCGCCGTCTGGGACGGCCAGCCCGTCGGCATGGTCACCCAGCGGCTCACCGACCGGGCCTACTCGGTGGTGCTCGACCCGGGCGCCTCGGTGGTGGCCCGGCTCAAGCTCATCGACCTGGTCTGGAACGAGCTGGCCACCGGCGATCACGAGGAGCGCTGGCACATCCAGCCTTCCGAGAACGACTCGCCCGGCTACGCCGTCCGCCTCTTCGGCTACCGCGTGCGCCGCTAGGGCATGTTGGGTGGACAACTGCCCTGCTGCGCGGCGCCCTGGCACGCCCCTCGCAGCGTTCTCCTCAATCGAGGAGGAAACCCCGCCCTGACTCATTCGTCGGCCGTGCGACGGGTGCACGCCGACACCGGTCGCGACGAACGCCACCCACCACACACGCCCTAGAACGCACCGCAGAGCCCGCCGGGGCAGACGGCCCCCTGCCCCGTCCCGGCGTTCCCCGCCGCGCATAACCGGGAGACGCGGCCGGGCGCCGCCCCCGGCACCTCAGCTGCCCAGCCGCGCGCCGCGGACGCCCGCAACGGGCCGCACGGCCCCGGAACGGGTCCGGGCGGCACCTGCCTCAGCCGACCGCCGCCGCAGCCGGCTCGGATCCGGCGGCGAGGGCGTCCAGGCGGCGCAGCGCGGCGCGGGCCACCTCCGGGTCGCCGGTCTCCCAGTACGGCGGCAGCGAGGCCCGCAGGAAGCCGCCGTAGCGGGCGGTGGCCAGCCGCGGGTCGAGCACCGCGACGACACCGCGGTCCTGAGTCGACCGCAGCAGCCGGCCGGTGCCCTGCGCGAGCAGCAGGGCAGCGTGGGTGGCGGCCACCGCCATGAACCCGTTGCCGCCGTCGGCCCCGATCCGGCGCTGGCGCGCCGAGGCGATCGGGTCGTCGGGCCGCGGGAACGGGATGCGGTCGACGATCACGAGCTGGAGCGACGGCCCCGGCACGTCGACGCCCTGCCACAGCGACAGCGTGCCGAACAGGCAGGCCTCCGGGTCGTCGGAGAACTGCTCGACGAGCCGCCCCGTGGTGTCCTCCCCCTGGCAGAGCACCGGCACCGACAGGCGTTCGCGCATCTCTTCGGCGGCCTGGGAGGCGGCGCGCATGGACGAGAACAGGGCGAGGGTGCGGCCGCCGGCGGCGCCGATCAGCTCCTCGATCTCGGCGAGGTAGCGCTCGTCGAGGCCGTCCCGGCCGGGCGGCGGCAGGTGGCGGGCCACGTAGAGGATGCCGGCCCGGCCGTGGTCGAAGGGCGATCCGGCGTCCAGGGCGCGCCAGCGCGGCTCGCCTTCGGCGGTGTCGGGGTCGGGCGCGGTGTCGGGGTCGGGCGCACCGGAGGGCAGCAGCACGGTGCGCCGGCCCAGGCCCCACTGGCCGGCGAGCGCGTCCATCCGCCCGCCGAGGGCGAGCGTGGCCGAGGTGAGCACCGCCGTCCGGTCGCCGAACAGCTTGTCCCGCAGCAGCCCGCCGACCGACAGCGGCGCGACGTGCAGCGCGGTGGGCGAGCGCGCGCCCTTGGCGAGCCAGGCGACCGAGGTGCGCTCGCGCAGCGGCGCCTCGAAGGACTCCAGCAGGCGCACTGCGGCGTCGTGCACCTCCTCCAGCGCGGCAAGGGCGCGGCGGCGCACCGCGGTGGTGTCGGCGTCGCCGTCGGCGTCGACCGCCTTCACCGCGGTGACGCAGTGCTGGGCGGCGTCGCGGACGGCGGCGACCGCGCCGGCGAGGCCGTCGTCGAGGTGGTCGAGGCGGCCGGGCTCGACGTCGGCGAGCATCAGGGCGAGGCCGTCGCCGGCCTCGCCGAGCCGCTCCACCGCGTCCGGCTCGACCAGCCGCGCCGCCCGCTTGCCGGCGGCCGCGACCGCCTTCTCGCCGAGCGAGGCGGTGGCGACCGAGGTGACCCGGTCGACGAGGTCGTGCGCCTCGTCGACGACCAGCAGGCGGTGCTCGGGCAGGATGTGGTAGCCCTGCATGGCGTCGATCGCGAGCAGGGCGTGGTTGGTGACGACGACGTCGGCCTCGCCGGAGCGGAGCCGGGCGAGCTCGGCGAAGCATTCGGCGCCGAACGGGCAGGCCGCGGCGCCGATGCACTCGTTGCCGGCCACCGAGACCTGCCGCCAGGCGAGGTCTCCGACTCCGGTCGGCAGGTCGTCGCGGTCGCCGGTCTCGGTCTCGGCGGCCCACTCGTGCAGCCGCTTGACCTGGCGGCCGAGCGCGGAGACGGCGCGCGGGTCGAACAGCTCGGCCTCGCCGTCGTCGGGCTCGGCGGCACCGTCCAGCTTCTGCCGGCACACGTAGTTGCGCCGGCCCTTGAGGATGGCGAACGTGGGCGTGCGGCCGAGGTGCGGCTCCAGCGCCGCGGCGAGCCGCGGCAGGTCGCGCTCGATCAGCTGGCGCTGCAGGGCGAGGGTGGCGGTGGCCACGACGACGGTGGTGTCCTCGGCGACGGCGTGCCGGATGGCGGGCACCAGGTAGGCGAGCGACTTACCGGTGCCGGTTCCGGCCTGCACGACGAGGTGCTCGTCGGCACCGACGGCGTCGTCGACCGCGCGGGCCATCGCCGCCTGGCCGTCGCGGTGGGACCCGCCCAGGGCGTCCACTGCGGCGGCGAGCAGAGTGGGAACGTCGTCAAGATCGGACACGACTGCGACAGTACCGGCCGCCGACGACGTCCGGGCCCCGTCTGCGGCACCGGTGGACGGCCGACCGGGCGCCGGCGCCCGGATGCCTGCTACCGGGACCGGAGGTGCCGCGGCCGCACTGCAGCGAGCCGCGGATCACGCCGCCCCGCTCACCGCCGCTCCAGGTCGGTCTCGATCGAGTCGTGCCGGAAGCAGACATGGTCGGTGATGTCCCTCCCGTCCGACAGCGGCACCGTGTACGCCCAGGCGGCATCGGTGATCTCGGTTCCGCCGGCGACCACGTTCCAGTACCGCGCCTGCCCCTTGTACGGGCAGTGGTAGACGGTCTCACTGGGCACCAGCACACCGTCCCGCACGTCCTGCAGCGGGAGGTAGTAGCGATTGTGCAGACCCGTCTCGGAGACCACCTTGGCGGCGGTGCTCAGTGCCAGGACCTCGCCGCCGCTGCGGACGCGCACGATGTTGGACGAGGGCCGCGTGTCGACCCGGTGGTAGGGGTCGCGGAAGTGGGCCCGGATCTCCTCTTCCTCGTCGTACCAGGTGTCCGGCGCCTCCATGTAGAGCGCGGACAGGCCGCGGAGCCAGTGCGCCTCGGGGCGCGGGTCGGGATAGGACCAGACGGCGTCGTCGACCGTGGTGTCGCCGATGCTCAGGTGCCAGTAGGACGCATCGCCCTTGTAGGGGCAGTGCGTGGTGGTGGAGCTGGGCGTCAGCGCGGAGGCGCGCAGGGCTTCGGTGGGCACGTAGAGCTGCGGCAGCAGGCTCGTCTCGTGGACGAAGACGGCGTTCTCGGTATCCAGGACGGTCGTGCCGCCCAGCACGGCGCGCACGCGCCGCGGGAAGGGCTGCATGAACAGGGCGTGCGCCGGCCCGTCCAGGGTGTAGTTGACGGTGCCGGGAGCGTTCTTGCTGAGCGGCCCTCCGCCGAACGTCAGGGACATCGGTTCCTCCTCGCACGCGCACTCGCCGGGAAGCTGCAGGCCGCGGCACCGGGCGGCACCCGGTCCGCCCGCGCCCGGCCGTCGGCGGTGGTTATGCCCGCCGCGGTCGCGGTTGTACCGGGTGGGTCCGCGGACGGCGCCCGTGTCCGCGGATGTCAGGACGTGCCGGTGCGCCGCGCGGGACTCGGGGGGCGGCCCCGCCGTAGGATCGGCCCATGGGACCGGCACCGGACCGCCGCGACTTCTCCGAACTGCGCCGCACCAATGCCGAGGCCGTGCTCCTCGGCGGCGCCGCCTACGCGGTGCTGATGCAGGTGAGCCACCCGTCGGTGGCGCGCGGGGTGGCCGAGCACAGCGACTTCGCCGAGCGGCCGCTGGACCGCCTGCGCGCCACGCTGACCTTCCTCTACGCGCTGCCGTTCGGCACCCAGGAGGAGGCCGACCGGGTGGCGCGCGGCGTCCGCGCCGCGCATGCGCGGGTGCGCGGGCCGGGCTACAGCGCCCTCGACCCGGACCTGCAGCTGTGGGTGGCGGCCACCCTGTGCGAGGCGGGCGAGCGCCTCTACCGGATGGGCCTGGGTCCGCTGCCGCACCCCGAGCTCTACCGCTCCCAGTGCGCGGGGCTGGCGACGGCGCTGGGCTGCCCGGCGCGGCTGTGGCCGGCCAGCCGCGCGGAGTTCGCCGCGTTCTGGGAGCGCTCGGTCGCCGACCTGGCGCCGGGCGACGATGCGCGCGCCATCGCCCGCGACCTCTTCGCGCCGCGCAACCCGCTGCTGCGCCCGCTCACCAGGATCCAGCGGCTCATCGCCTCCGGCCTGCTGCCGCCGCACGTCCGCGACGGCCTCGGCCTTCCCTGGGGCCCCGCGTCCCAGCGCCGCTTCGACGCCGCGGCCCGCGCGCTGCGCGCCGCCTACCCGCACCTTCCCGGCGCCGTCCGCCGTGCCCCCGCCGCCGCCACCCTGCGCGCGTTCCGCCGCCGCGCTGCCCGCTGACCGCCCGCCCCGGACGAGCGCGGGACTGCGGGGCGAAGCGGCGGTCCAGTGCGCCTGATCGCGGCTTTCCTCGACGGAGAGTCCGCGGCGGCGCCCGCCAACGACCGACCAGCACCGGGGGCATTCCCGCTGGCCGCCGGCGGGACAGTGCGAGGCCGTACCGGAGAGGTGGGGCCGCGCGGTCGCCGGTGCCGCACCTCGTTCCCTGCGGCGTCCCGGCCTTCCGGCCCGCTGCCCGTGGGAGTGGCTGCCGCCCGGCGGGCGCGGGCGGGTCAGCGGGGACGGCGGTCGCGGGCCAGGTACACGGCCGCGGCTCCGGCGGCGATCGAGAGGGCGGCGGCGGCGGACATGGCGGCGAGGGAGGCGCCGGTGACGGGGAGGCGCCCGCCGCCGCTGACCGCTGACGGGTCGAGGGCCAGGTCCCGGGGGTCGGCGGTGGCACCCGCACCGGAATCCGGGCCGGGGCCGGTGGAGGGCTCCGGTTCCGGCTCGGCCTCCGGGGTGCCGCTCGTTCCGCCGTCCTCGCCACCGCCGCTGCCGTCCCCGGACGGCGGCGCGGATTCACGCTCGGACGGGCGTTCGCCGGAGTCGCGGTCGGCGTCCGGGCCGGGGCTGCTCGGCGCCGCCGGCGGAGCTGCGCGCTCATCGCCGGCGTAGACGCTGGCGCCGGTGAGGTCGACGCGGTACGAGCCGTCCGGTCCGCCGTCCGCTCCGGATCCGGTGTCGACCCGGAATTCCAGCGCGAGCCCGGCCGAGGCCGTCGCGGAACCGTGCTCTCCGTCGGCCAGCTCGTGCTCGGCGACCCGCACGGTGGCCTCGACCGAGACGGGCCCGTGCGGCCCGTTGGCGGTGAAGGTGCGCTCGACCGGCCCGTCCTGCACCTCGACCGGCTCGCCGAGCACCTCCAGGCCGCGTACGTCGACGTCCGCGGCTGCGCCGGCGTCCGGAGTCCACCGCGCGCGGGCGTCGGCCGACTCCACGGCAACCAGCGCGTCGGCGCCGAACACGGCGGCGAGCGGGGTGCTCTCCCCGTCTTCGCCGGGCAGCGCGGCGCACTCGGGGTCGAAGCGCAGCCCCTCGACGGCGGCCCGCGCCTCCAGTCGGCGGTCGGACTGGGCGGCGCTGCTGTCGGCGTGCTCCGGCGCGTCGGGGAAGTGCTGCGGACCGGCGACGCCGTCCCCGCCGCTGTCCCAGCGCGCGGCCGAGGGCGCGGCGGCGCGCCCGGTGCCGTCGCCGACCGCGCCGAGATCGCCCATGCCGCACCAGTCGACGGCGGCGATGCGCGCGGTGGCGAACCGGCCGTCCCCGGGCGCACCGGAGGCGCCCGCGTCAGCGGCGGCCGGTGCGGCGGTGAGCAGCGCGGCGGCGCAGAGGGCTGCGGAGAGCAGTGCGGTAGCGGACCCGAGCGCGGCGCGTGCGCGCACGATGGGACGGAACCGGGTGGGGGAACTCGGTAGCACGGTCGTCCTCGGCTCTATGGATGACGCCATCGAAAATACCCGCTGGCGGGCCCCCGGGGTAGACCGGACCCCCGCCCATCGCCCGCCTCCGGACGGTGCGCGCTCCCCGGACCGGCGGATTCCGCGACCGGGCGGAGGCCCCTGCACCGGCCCGGACCTGCGGCGCGGCCGCTACTGGCCATACACGGCCGGACGCGGAACGTCACTGCTCAGCCCGCAGATCGGCCGCCGGACGCGGCGGTCCGGCTCCGGGATGCTGCGGGGCAGCTCTGCGGCCGCAGGCCTGGAGGGCCGGTGTTTCCGGGGGTGGGCCGCCCCGCGGCGAGCGGAGGCGCCCGGCGCGCCGGCAGGTCCGCGATCAGCCCGCCGGACACCGGCCCAGCCGCCCACCGGGAATTCCCGGTCGCCGCACGGTGCCGGCGAGTCGGGGCGGAGGTGCTGCCGGAGAGCAGTGCTCCGCGCACCCGGTCGGCACCTCGGCCGGCGGCGGGCCTGGGTCTGCGCGCTACCGCGGCACGGGCCCGGACGGTCGACGGGGCGGCTCCGCGGCCGGCTGCGCGCGGTGTCCTGGTGCACCCGCCGCACGCCCGGCGAGGGAGCCGGGGCAGGGCCGCTCTTCCTCCCCGCCCTCCCCGCCTCCTCGGGCCGGGAGAACACCGCGAGGGGCAGTGCGGGACGGGAAGCAGCAGGGCAGGCGCCCCGCCCGACACGCCCTGGATCGTTGATGGGAAACCGGTGGACCAGTTGCGGACACGGAGGTGAGGGTGCTCCCGGGCTGGTTGCGCCGGCGGGTCGGGGCGGTGATCGGGACGTTGAAGAACCACGTCGGGCTGGATCGCCAGGGTGCCCGCACCGCTGAGGGGCTGTGGGCCAGGGCGTGTCAGCGCACCCTGGCGCTCAACGCAGCGATCGGGCACGACGGGCTGGTGGGCGCCCCGGTCAAGCGGCCGCTGCTCGCTTACGGCCACTGGCCAGGGCACATTTTCCGATCAATGATCTAGCCGGAGCCGTCCAGCGTGGGGAGCGGGATCCCGCCGAGGACGCGGCGCACACCCTCCTCGGTGGCGGCGGCCTTCACCGCGCTGTAGACGCACAGCGCGCGCGCTTCGGTCTGCGAGACGTCGGGCCGGCGCGCGTACAGCCATGAGGCATACAGGCCGCTCCAGAGCAGCATGTCGGCCCAGCGCGGCCCGATCCGCGGGTCGAGGGTGCCGTCGGCGTGGCCGCGCTGGACCAGCGGCACCATCACCTCCTCGTCCGGATCGGCCACCTCCTCCTCGGCTTCGGTGCCGTCCCAGGAGACCAGCACCAGGTTGCCGAGGGAGAAGTACTCGCCGGTCAGCCGGGCGTAGGCCTCGGCCCCGGTGCCCTCGCCGATCCGGGCGGCCTGGACGGCCTCGACGATCCGCTCTTCGGCGTAGGCGACGAGCGCCGACTCCAGGTCGGAGCGCTCGGCGAAGTACCGCTGCAGGGTGCTGCGGGAGACGCCGGCTTCGCGGGCCACCTCGGCCAGTGGCGCGCGCCGGTTCTCTCCCAGCACGGCGACTGCGGCGTCGAGGATGGCACGCCGGGTGCGGCTGCGCACGCGGGTCTCGGAGCGCTCTCCGGCTGCGAACGCGGCGGGGGCCTCGGATCGGGAGGATGCCATACCGCACATCGTAGCTCCCTGAATATTGGGTTGACGAAAATAGGTCACCTGCGACCTACTTTCAATCATGAACGATTCATTGCCTCCGGAAGCGGGGCAGGCGGCAGGCAGCACCGCTCAGGCTGCGGATAGTGACGGCGGCGCCGGCCCCGGCGCGCTGCGCATGCTCTGGTCCTTCCTGCACCCGCACCGCCGCACCCTCGGCATCAGCCTGCTGCTGGCCCTCGCCGGATCGGCGGCCGAGCTCGCCACGCCCATGGTGGCCAAGCTGCTGATGGATGGATTCACCGATCCGGGCGGTCCCTCGCTCACCCCGCTGTGGCTCCTCATCGGGCTGATGGCGGCCGGCGGCGCGGTCGGGCTGGTCTATGCGGTACTGATCGGCACCGCGGCCGAGCGCATCGTGCTCGACGCCCGCACCGCACTGGTCAACCGCTTCTTCGGCGCATCCCCGCTCCGGCTGCTGCGCCGCCCGGCCGGCGAGCTCGTCACCCGCGTCACCTCCGACACCGTGCTGCTGCGCGAGGCCGCATCGTCCAGCGTGGTGAGCCTGGTCAACGGCGGTGTGCTGCTGGCCGGAACACTGTTCATGATGGGGCTGCTCGACCTCGTCCTGCTCGGGGTCGCCGCCGCATCCATCACCGTGGTCACCGCCCTCTTCCTGACCCTGATGCCGGCGATCGCCCGCGCCCAGCAGAAGGCGCAGGACTCGCTCGGCCGGATGGGCGGCGTGCTGGACGGGGCGCTGCGGGCGCTGCGCACCGTGAAGGCCGGCGGCGCGGAGCGGCAGCTGAGCGAGCGCATCCTCGCCGACGCCCGGGAGTCCGCGCGGCACGGTATCCGCTCGGTCCGGGTGGAGGCCGTCGGCTGGACCATCGCCGGGACCGGGATCCAGCTCGCCATCATCGCGATTCTCGGCGTGGGTGCACTCCGCGTGGCGGACGGCGCCATCGAAGTCTCGACCCTGGTGGCGTTCCTCCTCTACTCGTTCAACCTGCTCTTCCCGGTCATGGAGATCGCGCAGAGCGTCACCACGCTGCAGTCCGGCATCGCTGCGGCCCGGCGCATCCGCGAGGTCGAGGACATCCCGCTGGAGCCGGAGGGACCCGGCGGCGGAGCTCCGGGCGCGCCGGACTCCCCCGCCGCGCCGGCCGCTCTGCCGGAGGCAGCGTCCGGGCTGCACGTCCGGCGGCTCTCCGCCTCCGGTTCCACCGGGCCTGCGGCAGGCGCCCCGCCGGTGCTGTCGCTGCGCGGCGTCACCGCCCGCTATGCGCCGGGCGCGCCAGAGGTGCTGCGCGGCGTCGATCTGGACATCCCGCGGCGCGGGCACACCGCGCTGGTCGGTCCGTCCGGGGCGGGGAAGACGTCGCTGTTCTCGGTGTTCCTGCGGTTCCTGGAGCCGGAGCAGGGCACCGTCGCACTCGACGGCCGCCGCTACGCCGAGCTGGCGCCCGCGGAGGTCCGGCGGCGGTTCGCCTACGTGGAGCAGGACACGCCGGTGCTGCCCGGGTCGGTGCGCGACAACCTGCTGCTGACCCGGCCGGACGCCGGCGATGCGGAGATCCGCGCCGTGCTGGACGAGGTGCACCTGCTCGACACCGTCGACGCCCTCGACGGCGGTATCGACGCACCGCTCAGCGGGGACGCGGTCTCCGGCGGGCAGCGGCAGCGGCTCGCGGTGGCCCGCGCGCTGCTGGCCGACCCCGACGTGCTGCTGCTGGACGAGGCCACCGCGCAGGTCGACGCGGTCACCGAAGCGGCCATCACCGCCGCGCTGCGGTCCCGGGCCGAGCGGGGCGCCGTGGTCACCATCGCGCACCGGCTGTCCACGGTGATCGGCGCCGACCGGATCGCGGTCCTGGACGGCGGCCGCGTGCGCGCCGAGGGCACCCACGGTGCGCTGCTGGCGACCGACGGCCTCTACCGCCGGTTCGTCCAGGCCCTGCACATCGCCGGCCCCGAGGCCGCCGCGGACCCCGACCCCGCCGGCGCGCGGTGACCCGGGGCGGGGTGTCGTCCGGGCAGGGCCGGGAAGGGCCGGACGGTATCCCCGCGGCCGGGAAGCGCTGCGGAGGGGGTCCGGCGGCGGACTCCTCCGCCCCTGGTCCGGACCCGTGGACTGCCGCGGCCGGGTGGCGCGGATCCCCGGTCCGCAGCGAGCCGGCGGCCACCGGTTGTTCCGTGCCGCAGTCTCCCCCGGCCCTGCACACTGCCAGTCCGGAGGACGCCGACCCGGGACCCCGCCACCGGCTGACGCCGACGGCCAGTCGTCCGGGCAGCGTCGGGACACCGCTGGACGGGGCCTCCCGCCGGGCAAGGGGGCACTGGCCGGGGACACCAGGGCCGACGGCTCCCGCTGCGGTGCCGGATCGGCCCCCCGCCCACCGGTCACGGCGGGGCCGCCTCGCTCCGCAGCAAGCCAATGGGCGCTCTGGCGCCTCGTACCGCCGGATTGTCCGAGCCGTCCGAACGCTCCCAGCCCCAAATGCCACTCCGGCCCCGGCTTCACCGAAGCGCTGGCGCGGACCGGAAGCCGCTCCGGGGAGCTGCGGACGCTCCGGGCGGGGGCACCGGCGAGCGGGATCCGGCGGCGGCTGCCCTGGGCCCGGACCGGACCCGCGGCCCGTCAGCCCAGGCGGGGCCGCCTCGCTCCGCTGCGGACCGACGGCCTCCGGCGACCTGTACCGGCGGTTCGTTCGGGCCCTCCCGCGCGCTGTCCGCGGCAGAACGCGGGCGCCGGCCCCCACGAAACCGGGCGGCTCCCGGCTCCGCGAAAGCGGGCAGCCGCGTTCAGTCCGCACCGAGGATCAGCGCACTGGTGGGCACCCCGGTGCCGGCGGTGGCGACCACGTTGCGCACGCCGTCCGGCTGGTTGGCCGAGGTGCCGCGGACCAGCCGGACGGCTTCGGCGATCCCGTTCATGCCGTGCAGGTACGCCTCGCCGAGCTGGCCTCCGTGGGTGTTGACGGGCAGCCGCCCGCCCAGCTCCAGCGCCCCCGAGCGGACCAGCTCCACCGCCCCGCCGGGACCGCAGAACCCGAGCTCCTCCAGCTGCGGCAGCACCAGCGGCGTGAAGTGGTCGTACAGGATCGCCGCCTGGATGTCGTCCGGGCCCAAGCCGCTCTGCCGCCACAGCTGCCGGGCGGCCACCCCCATCTCCGGCAGCCCGGCGATGTCCGCGCGGTAGTAGCTGGTCATCATGTGCTGGTCCGCGCCCGAGCCCTGCGCCGCGGCGCGCACCACCGCGGGCGGGTGCCGCAGGCCGCGGGCGCGGTCTGCGGAGACGACCACCAGTGCCTGCCCGCCGTCGGTCTCCTGGCAGCAGTCGAGCAGCCGCAGCGGCTCGGCGATCCACCGGGACGCCCGGTGGTCCTCCAGCGTGATCGGCCGGCCGGCGAACCACGCGTTGGGGTTGGCCGCGGCGTGGGCCCGGTCGAGCACGGCGATCCGCCCGAAGTCGTCGGTCGTGGCGCCGTACTCGTGCATGTAGCGCCGCGCGAACATCGCCACCCACTGGGCGGGCGTGCTGAGCCCGAACGGCGTCATCCAGGAGTAGGCGGCCCGGTCGGCGCTGGTGTCCATCGCCCTGCCGGCCTGGCCGAGGCCGTAGCGCTCGCCGGAGCGCTCGTTGAACGCGCGCCAGCACACCACGGCCGACGCCAGCCCGGTCGCGACCGCGGCCGCAGCATGGGCCACCGTCGCGCAGGCCGCGCCGCCGCCGTAGCCGACCCGGGAGAAGTAGGTGAGCTCGCCGATGCCGGCGTTGCGGGCGACGTGGATGTCGGAGCTGGACTCGGCGGTGAACGTCGCCATGCCGTCGATGTCGCCCGGTTCGAGCCCGGCGTCGGCGATGGCGGCGAGCACCGCCTCGGTGGCGAGCTGCAGTTCGCTGCGGCCGGAGTCCTTGGAGAACTCGGTCGCGCCGATCCCGGCGATCGCCGCGGCGCCGGAGAGGGGGACGGCGGGCCCTGGAGCCGCCGCGGCGGCGTCCGCGCGCGTCGCACTGGCCTGGTTCACGGCGCCTCCTCGGGGTCCTGGCCGCTGTCCGCGGCGGGCAGCCGGACCTCGGCGGTCCCCCAGGCGTGCGCTCCGGCCCCGGTGGCGCACCGGACCGCGACGACGACCCGGCCGTCGGCGTCCGCGCTGGCCACCTCGCCGGTGAAGACGAGCGTGTCGCCCGGGTAGGCGGGGGTTCCGAGCCGGATCTTCAGCGCGGTGAGGGCGGCCGCGGGGCCGGCCCATGCGGTGACGAAGCGGTCGACGAGGCCGTTGGTGGTGAGGATGTTGAGGAAGACGTCTCGGGAGCCGCTGGCAACGGCGCGCTCCTGGTCGTGGTGGACGTCCTGGAAGTCCCGGCTCGCAATCGCGGCCGCCACGACGAGGGTGCGGGTCACCGGGATCTCCAGCGGCGGGAGTGCGTCACCCGGCCGCACACCGCCGGCCGTGCGCTGGGCACCGGCCGCGCGGTCCTCTGCGGCGGGGGTGCCTGCGTGGCGGGTCGCGCTCACAAGGCCACCTCCTTTCCGGCGAGGCGGTCACCGAGCCGCGCGAGCGCGGCGGAGGCGCCGCCGAGCGTGCCGGCGAGCTGCCGCCCCCAGAGGAAGTAGCGGTGCGCGGGGTATTCCACGTCGACGCCGATCCCCCCGTGCAGGTGCTGGGTGCGGTGCACCACGTCGAGGCCGGCCTGGTCCGCCCAGTACTTCGCGACCAGCGCGGCGGACGTGGCGTCCCCGCCCGGGCCGGCGCCCTGTCCCGCGGCGCCCGCTCCGCCGGCTGCCGGGCCGCCGTCGAGGGCGGTGACCGCCTGCCAGAGCGTCACCTGCATGGCCTCGGTGTCGATGAAGCAGTCGGCGAGCCGGTGCTGCACGGCCTGGAAGGTGCCGAGCGGCCGGCCGAACTGCTCCCGCTGCGCAAGGTGGCCGACGGCCAGGTCGAGCGCGCCGCGGGCCACCCCGGACTGCACGGCGGCCAGCGCTGCGGCGGTGCACGAGAGCACGTCGGGCAGGCCCGGTCCGCCCGGCGCGCCGATCGCGGTGGCGCGCGCGCCGTCCAGGGTGAGGTGCCCGGACCAGCCGCGGTCGGTGGTCTCGGCGTACTCCCAGGCGGCCCCGGAACTGCCGGCCTCGACCAGGAACAGGCCCGGGCCGGCGTCGGCGGACGCGGAGACCACGATGGCGGCGGCTCCGTCCGGGGCGGGCACGGCCGCCTTGGTTCCGGTAAGCGTCCAGCCGCGCTCGTCCGGGACCGCGGTGCACTCCGGAGCGGCGGGCTCTGCGGGCGCGAACTCCTCCAGGGCCAGAGCGAGCCGTCCGCTCCCGTCCGCGGCGGCCGGCAGGAATCGGTCGCGCTGGCCGGCGTTGCCGTGCCGGGCGAGGGCGAGCGCCGCGATGCCGGCCGACCACAGCGGGACCGGCGCTGCTCGGCGCCCCTGCTCTGCCAGCAGGACGCAGAGCGCTCCGAGGCCGAGCCCCGCTCCCCCGTACCGCTCGGGCAGCGCGATGCCGAGCAGTCCGGCGCGCGCGAGGTCGTCCCAGAGCCGTCCGTCGGTTCGCGGCGGCGACGCCTCGGCCTCCCGGACCTGCTCCGGCCCCGCCCGGTCGGCGAAGATGCCGTCGGCCAGGTCGCGGACGGCGGTCAGCTCCTCGCTGAGGTGGAAGTCCACTCGGCTGCCTCCTGTGTTCTGGTGCGGCGGGTCAGGGTCCGCCGGCGGCGGGGCGGAAGACGGGGAGGATGAGCTCCGGGTCGGCTTCGAACCAGTCGAGCCGGACCCGGAGGCCGATCGCCGCGCCGCCGGGGTCCACGCCCGCCAGGTTGGCGATGAGGCGGGTGCCCTCGTCGAGCTCGACGACCGCGATGAGCAGCGGGTAGTCGAACGCGGGGTGCCTCGGGTGGTGCGCGGTGACGTAGCTGTAGACCGTGCCGCCCCCGGCGGCCTCCACGGTGTCCCAGTCGAAGGAGCGGCAGTGCGGACAGCACGGCCCCGGCGGGTGCCGCAGGGCCGCGCAGCCGCGGCACCGCTGGATCACCAGCCGCTTCTCGCGCGCCGCCGCGAACCAGAACGCGTTGTCCCGGTTGATCGCGGGGCGGGGGCGGAGCGCGGGAACCTCCTGCGCGGACGGGCCACCGGGCAGCGGCTCGGTCTGGGCGCCGCCCTGCCCGCCGGATCCCCCCTGTGGGGTCCTCCCCGGCCCGGGGACCGGCTGTGCCTCCTCTGGCTGCTCGTCCCCCGCCTGCGCTGCACGCATTCGGCCAGGGGCTGCTTGCGATGCGTGTTCCTCGGGCGCCAGCTCGGAGTGGGCTGCGCCCTCCCGGCCAGACGCCTCCCCCGGGCCGGGCCCTTCCGCGGCGGGCGGCCGGAAGCGCAGGGTGCGCCACGTCTGGGTGGCGGCGACGGCGCCGGCGGCGTCGCGGTAGGTGCGCTCGGTGGTGATGAACCGGCCGGCGCCCAGAGCGGTGCGCTTCTCCGCCGAGACCGCGGTGACGACCTCGTCGACCGACATCGCGTCCCCGGGGGCGAGCTCGCGGTGGAAGGCGAACTCCGAGTCGGTGGCCACCACCGACGTGTAGCCGCCCTCGGCGAGCAGCGCGACGAATTCGCCGGCCGCAGCGTCCGCGCGGTCGGCGGGGCCGGCGCTTCCGGCCAGGCCGGGCATGGTCCACGTCTGCATCATCGACGCGGGGGCGACGATGCCGGCGCGGCCGGTATCCCGTGCCGCTTCGGCGGAGGTGTAGACGGGGTTGGCATCCCCCATCGCCTCCGCCCAGTGCCGGATCATCGGTGCGTTGACCGGGTCGAGCCCGTGCCGCCCGGACACCAGGGTGCGGCCCACCCAGGAGCGCAGCTGCTGCTCGTAGCTGTCCGGGGCGGGGCCGCGGCCGGGGGCCGCTGCGCCGTCCGGGCGGTCCGGCTGTGCGGGGCTCATCGGCGCCCCCGTCCGCGCGGAAGGCCGAGGCCCTGGGTGGCGACCAGGTCCCGGAGCACCTCGTTCACTCCCCCGCCGAAGGTGTTGACGATGCCCTGCCGGGACAGCTGCTCGACCTGGCCGCCGAGTGCCGCGGCCGGCGAACCGGGGCGGATCCGTCCCGCTGCGCCGAGCACCCGGGTCAGCGCCCGCTGCACCGCGATGTGGGTCTCGGTGCCGAAGACCTTGACTGCGCCGGCGTCGGCCCCGCTCAGCGTCTCTTCGGCGACCGCGGTGGCCATCTTCCAGTTGAGCAGCCGCATCGCTTCGAGCCGGGCGTGGCAGTGCGCCATCTCCAGGCGCACCCACGGAATGTCCAGCGCGCCGTTGCCGCGCGCCCACTCCAGGACCTGCTCCCAGAGCCCGATCATCCGGCCGCCCAGGGCCGCCAGCCCGATCCGCTCGTGGTTGAGCTGGGAGGTGATCAGCTTCCAGCCGCCGCCGGGCTCGCCCACCACCTGGCTGTCCGGCACGCGGACCCCGCTGTAGTAGGTGGTGGTGACCGCCATTCCGCCCACCGTCCGGATCGGGCTCCAGGAGAAGCCCGGCGCGTCGGTCGGCACGATGAGCAGGGTGATGCCCTGGTGCCGGGGCGCGCCGGGGTCGGTACGCACCGCGAGCCAGACGTAGTCGGCGGTGTTGGCGCCGGAGGTGAAGACCTTCTGGCCGTCGACGGTGAACGTGTCGCCGTCGCGCACCGCCCGGGTCGACAGCGAGGCGAGGTCGGTGCCGGCCTCGGGCTCGGTGTAGCCGATCGCGAAGACGCACTCGCCGCGCAGGATGGCCGGCAGGTAGGTGCGCTTCTGCTCCTCGGTGCCGTGCGCCATCAGGATCGGCCCGACGGTGTTCACCGTGACGAAGGGGAACGGCAGCCCGGCGCGCTGCACCTCGTCGAAGAACACGTACTGCTCCTCCGCGGAGCGCCCCTGGCCGCCGTAGGCGCGCGGCCAGCCGATGCCGAGCCAGCCGTCCCGGCCGAGCATCGCGGTGATCTCCCGGAACCGGGGCCCGCCGACGCCCTCCTCTCCCGCGGCGCGCCGCTCCTCGGGCGGCAGCAGCCCGGCGAAGTAGGCGCGCAGCTCAGCGCGGAGGGCGCGCTGGCCGGGTGTCTCACGCAGATCCATCGTCGGCTCCTCGGGCGGTGTCACTGCCGGTGCTGGTGGCGGTGGTGCCGCCTTCGCCGGCTGCGGCCCGGGGCCCGCCGGTCGCCGCGGGCAGGAAGCGGGTCCGGCCGCTGGCGGCGAACTCCGCGCGCAGCGCCGCCTCTGCTTCGCCGGTGAGCAGGGTGTAGGCGGGTGCACCGCGCCCGCTCCACTGGTAGACGGGGTCCCGGGTGCGCCACCCTTCGGCGCGCATCTCGTTCTTGCGGAGCTTCCCGGAACCGGTGGTGGGCAGCCGGTGGGAGACGCGTACGAACCGCGGCGCGCCCTTGCTGTCCAGGTCGGGCTGGCCGGCGAGGAACCCGCCCAGGTCCAGGTCGGCGAAGCGGGTCCCGGCGGGGACCTCCAGCGCCGCCATGGCCTGGTCGCCGCTGCGCGGGTCGGGGACGGCGAACACGCTGGCCGCGATGATGCGCGGGTGGCGGCGCAGGATCCGCTCGGTGGCGAGCGCGGAGACGTTCTCGCCGCCGACCCGGATCCAGTCGCCGGCGCGCCCGGCGAAGTAGAGGAACCCGTCGGCGTCGAGATAGCCGAGGTCGCCGGTCCAGTACCAGCCGTGCCGGACGCGCTCGGCGTCGGCTTCGGGGTTGTTGTAGTAGCCCTCGAACCGGGCGGCGCCCTCAGTGTCGACGATCTCGCCGACGGCCTCTTCGGCGTTGAGCACCCTGCCGTGCCCGTCGCGGCGGGCCGGCGGGCAGGCGGCGCGGGTCTGCGGATCGACGATGCGCACGCTGCTGCGGCCCGGCACGCCCAGCGCGTCCGGCGGCGTGTCCGGGGCGCGGGTGACCAGGCCGGAGCCCTCGCTGGAGCCGTAGCCCTCGTAGAGTTCGGCGCCGAAGCGCCGCCGGAACTCGGCGCGGTCCTCGGGGGATGCCTCGGTCCCGAACCCGCGGGCCAGGGGGGTGGCGGCGTCGCCGGGCTGCTCGGGCTGCGCCAGCACGTAGGAGAGCGCCGTGCCGACATAGGTGAAGTAGGTGGCGCCGTAGCGGCGCACGTCCGGGAGGAAGCCGGACGCGGTGAACCGCGGTGCGAGGGCGACGCAGGCCCCGGTGAGCAGCGCCGGCGCCCAGAGCGCCATCAGCGCGTTGCCGTGGAACAGCGGCATGCAGCAGTAGCAGACGTCGTCGCGGCCGATCCCGTACCGCGCGGCGCCGCGCCGGGCCAGCCCGAGGAGGCGGCCCTGGGAGCAGATGGCCGCTTTGGAGGCGCCGGTGGTGCCGGAGGTGAACAGCAGCAGCATGCGGGTGTCCGCGGTGACGGCGGGGTCGCGGACGGGCGCGCCGCCCGGGCTGCCGAGGCGCCCGGCGTAGCCCGCGGAGTCGGTGATCAGGAAGCGGTCGTCGGGGACGCCGATGTCGAGGCCGTCCAGGAGCGCGCGGCCCGCCGTGTCGGTCACCGCGAACTGCGGCTCGGTGTGCCGCACCTCGGCTTCGAGCGCCGCGCCGCGCCGGGTGGGGTTGACGCCGACCACCGCGGCACCGCTCAGCGCTGCGGCGCCGAGCCACAGGATGAACTCCGGCACGTTGTCGAGGAGGACCGCGACGTGGAAGGGGCGGTCCGGGATGCGCTCGCGGCGCAGGAGGTCGGCGCGGACCGCGCTCTCGCGGACCACCTCGTCCCAGGTCCACTCGGCGTCGCGGGAGCGCAGTCCGGTCCGGTGGTCGCCGGCGCGGGCGAGCAGCAGGTCGGCAATGGTCGCGGCGCCCTGCGGCGCGGCCGCGTCCGGTCCGGGCGGCCCGTGCGCGGCGGCCGGTGCGGTCGGTTCAGGCATAGCCGGCATCCGTCCCCCAGGTCGCCGAGCGGGTGGTGGTCCGGTCGACGAGGACGCAGCGCACACCGGTGTAGTTGGTCGGCATGCACCGGTTGTTGTGGTTGCACAGCGACCGCACCCGGGAGTCCTTCTGGATCCGGTTGACCAGGTCGGGCTGGCGGAGCAGGGCCCGGGCCATCGCGACGAACTCGAAGCCCTCGTCCATCGCCCGGTCCATCCCGGCCCGGTCGGTGACTCCGCCGAGCAGCACCATCGGCAGCGAGACCGCGTCCCGGATCTGCCGGGCGTCGTCGAGCAGGTAGGTGTCCCGGTAGGGGTAGGCGCGCAGCATCCGGTGCCCGACGAGGTGCACGCCCAGCTTGATCGGCTGCGGCATGACCGCGGCGAACGCGTCCAGCGGCGCGTCGCCCTTGAACAGGTACATCGGGTTGGACAGCGAGCTGCCCGCGGTCATCTCGAGGGCGTCCAGGCTCCCGTCGGCCTCCAGCAGCCGGGCTACCTCGACCGCCTCGTCGAGCCAGAACCCGCCGGGGACGCCGTCGTCCATGTTCATCTTGGCGAGGATGGCGATCTCGCCGCCGACCTCGCCGCGCACCGCGGCCATGATCTCCCGGGCGAGCCGGGCGCGGTTCTCCAGCGGGCCGCCGTAGCGGTCGGTGCGGTGGTTGAGCCGCGGGCTGAGGAAGGAGCTGGCCAGGTAGTTGTGGCCGAGGTGGACCTCGACCGCGTCGAAGCCGGCCTCGATCGCGATGCGCGCGGCGCGTGCGTGGTCGGCGGCGATGCGGGCCAGGTCGGCAGGGGCTGCCGGCTTGGCGAAGCTGAGCGTGGTCTTGTGGAAGTGCCGGCTGGGCGCCAGCGCGGGCGCCCGGTTGGCCTTGGGGTTGGCGACCGGGCCGGCGTGGCCGAGCTGGGCCGAGACCGCGGCGCCCTCGGCGTGCACGGCCTCGGTGAGGCGGCGCAGTCCGGGCAGTGCGTCCGCCGTCATCCGGATCTGGTGCCGGTCGGTGCGGCCTTCCGGCGACACCGCGCAGTAGGCGACCGTCGTCATGCCGACGCCGCCGGCGGCGTGCCGGACGTGGAAGTCGACGAGGTCGCTGGTGACCCGGCCGCGGTGGCTGAGCCCTTCGTAGGTGGCCGCCTTGACGGTGCGGTTCCGCAGGGTCAGCGGGCCGATCCGGGCGGGGCTGAAGACATCCGGTGCGGGCTTGTCGGTGGTGGTCACGGGCGCTCCTGTTCGGCCGGTTCGCGGTGGCGACGCTAGGCGGGCGGCGGGGGGCTGCGCCCGCTCCGGTCCCGCTCATCGGAAGGGATGCGGTGCGGGCTGCGGGGGCGGCGCCCCGGCCGCGCCGCACTCCGGCCGGGACCGCGGTGCCGCCTATCCGAAGAACGCCTGCCCGCCGTCGAGCGGCACGGTGGCGCCGGTCAGATAGCGCAGGTCGGGGCCTGCGAGCGCGACGACGGCGCGGCCGATGTCGGCTTCGCAGTCGCCGACCCGCCCCAGCGGGATGGACCGCACGAACTCCGCCGCCTCCTCCGGGTTGGCCTCGGTCCATGCGGCGAGGCCCGGGGAGAGCGCGTGCGGCGCGATGGCGTTGGCGCGGATCCCGTCCCGCCCCCATTCGGCGGCCGCGGTGCGGGTGAGCGAGCGCAGCGCCTGCTTGGCGGCGGCGTAGGCGCCGAAGGTCGAGGGGTCCCAGCGGACCATCGCGGAGGTGACGACGTTGACGATGGAGCCGCCGCCGCGCGCCTTCAAATGTGGGTGGCACGCCTTCATGAGGGCGAACGCGGCGAACGGCGCGGTGCGGAAGCCGCGCTGGAAGTCGTCGTCGCTCATCGACAGCAGCGGGCCGTAGGCGCCGGTGTAGGCGTTGTTGACGAGGACGTCGATGCCGCCCAGGCGCTCTGCGGCCCGGTCTGCGAGCGCCCCTGCGGCGGCGGTGTCGGCCACGTCGGCGGGGAACGGCTCGGCCGTGCCGCCGCGGGCGCGGATCAGCGCGCAGGTGTCGGTGAGCTTCGCCGCGGTCCGGCCGGCGACCGCCACCGCGGCGCCCTCGGACGCCAGCGCGAGTGCGATACCGCGCCCCACCCCCTGCCCCGCTCCGGTCACCAGCGCGACCGTGCCCGCCATGCTGCCCATGCACCTCTCCCGTCCCCGCTGCCGTCGCGTTCCGCCGGCCCGGCCGGCCCGGCCAGGGTGCGGCGGCGCCCGGCGCGCCGCACGTCCCGTCCCGCTGACCGGAAGCGCGGGCGGCTTCGCATCCCGTTGACCGGAATCCGGTGCCGGTCCGCCGGGAGCGGCGCATCAGGCTGTGATCCAGACGACATCCGGCCACTCGGCAGGAGGACGCCGATCATGAGCACCACCGACCCCCTCTCCGCCGATCCCCTGGCCGCGCTGACCGGTCCCGGCGGCAGGTTCGAACTCGCCGAGGAGGACGCCCGCGGTGTCCGGATGCCGGTCTTCCGCCACCGCGCGCGCTCCCTGCCGGAGCTGCTGGAGGCATCGGCCGGCTACGGCGCGCACGACTACCTGGTGACGGCCGAGCGCCGGATCTCCTTCGCCGAGCACCGCGACCGGGTGGCGGCGCTCGCCGCCGGGCTGCGCACGGAGTACGGGGTCGGCCGCGGCGACCGGATCGGGATCGCCGCGGCCAACTCGCCGGAGTGGATCACCGCGTTCTGGGCGGCGGTGGCGCTCGGCGGCATCGCGGTGGGCTACAACGCGTGGTGGTCCAGGCGCGAGCTGGCGCACGGCACGGAGCTGACCGGGCCGTCGGTGATCGTGGCCGACGCGCGGCGGGCGGAGCTGCTGGCGGACTCCCCCGTCCCGGTGGTCTCCACCGAAGGCGGGATCGCTGCGCTGGCCGCGGCCTATGCGGGGGCGGAGCTGCCGGCGGAGCGGCCGGAGGAGGACGATCCGGCGGTCATCCTCTTCACCAGCGGCACCTCCGGCCGGCCCAAGGGCGCCGTCCACTCGCACCGCAGCCTCTGCTCGGTCGTCGAGTACCACCGGCTGGGCGAGGCGGCCGCGACGGCGATGGGCCACCCGGTCGCGCCGCGCGACCGCCGCTACCTTCTCACCCTGCCGCTGTTCCACATCGCCAGCCTGCACAACCTCGCGGTGCCCCGGCTGGCCACCGGCAGCACGGCCGTGCTGCACGAGGGCGCCTTCGACGTCGACCGGGTGCTCGCGCTGGTGGAGCAGGAAGGCGTGACGAACTGGGGCGCGGTGCCGACGCAGGCGCACCGGCTGCTCGAGCACGGCGGCACCGGGCGGTACGACCTGTCCTCGCTCACCTCGTTCACGCTGGCCTCGGCCCCGTCGTCACCGGCGTTCAAGCAGCGGGTCCGGGAGATGCTGCCGGGCGCCGGTGCTGCCCTGGTGGACAGTTACGGCTCGACCGAGACGGCGACGGCGCTGACCGCGGCCTCGCCGGCCGACCTCGCCGAGGCGCCCGGCACGCTGGGCCGCCCGGTCGCCGGGGTGCAGCTGGAGGTCCGCGGCCCGGACGGGCGCACCCTGCCGGAGGGCGCCGAGGGGGAGGTGTGCGCCCGCAGCGCCTACAACATGCTCGGGTACTGGCGCGATCCGGAGTCGACGCGCGCCGCCGTCGACGCCGACGGCTGGCTGCGCACCGGCGACCTGGGCGTGCTGGAGGGCGGCCGGCTGCGGCTGTCCAGCCGCCGCTCGGACCTGATCATCCGCGGCGGCGAGAACGTCTACCCGGCCGAGGTCGAGGCGGTGCTGGCCGAGCACCCGGACGTGGCCGAATGCGCGGTCTTCGGCGCCGACCACGCCGACCTCGGCCAGCAGGTCGCCGCCGTGGTCGTGGCCCGGCCGCCGGCGGTGCCCGCCGAGGAGGAGCTGCGTGCCTTCGCCGCGGACCGCCTGGCCTACTTCAAGGTCCCCTCCCGGTGGCGGATCACCACCGACCCGCTCCCCCGCAACGCCACCGGCAAGGTCATCCGCACCGCGGTCCGCGCGCTGGGATGACGGCAGGCGGGCCCGGCTGCCCGGGTGGGCCGTGCCGCATACGGCCGGCCTGCACACGTCGGCGGGTACGCACCGGAGCGCCGCGGGACGCCGGCCGCCGGCGGTGCCGCGGCGGCAGCACACCGCCCGGACCACTGCCGCGGGCGGCCCGGCGCGCATGCTCCGGCCGCCCGAGCCGGACCGGGCGCCGGCTCAACTGCCGCGGCACGCCTCTGCGGCGACGCCGGTCCTCGGCTGCGAGGTCCGCTCAAGCGCCGCACCGCTCTCGCGGCCGGCTGCCCCGGACTCGGCGGGGCACCCGCTACTGCACTGCACTGCGCCACCGGGCACCGGTGCGCCCTCCGCGACGCCCGCCGCTGGTAGGAGCCCGCCGTCCCGGCGGCGAGCGCCGCGGCATGCAGATCGACGGATGCGGTCCTGGGCACCGCATCGACTGCCCCGGCGGACGTCCGAGAAGCCGTGCCGCGCCCCGCGCCAGACGGACGCCCCGCGGCTGCCCGGCCCGTTCCCGCGCAGCACGACGCGCGGGCAGGGCATCCGGACGGCTATCCGGTCCCCGGGGGGGGCACCGGAGCCGCCCGCCCCCGCCCCCTCCCTGTCCGCGCCGCAAGGCGGGCAGCAGGCAGTGGGCAGCGGGGACGGGCAGCGCAGCCGTCAGCGCGGGCGCGCGAGATGCTTGGCGATGAAGAGGCCCTCGGCCGAGACGCAGTCTCCGTCCGGACCGGCGATCGTTCCCCGCGTGCGGATCCGGCGGCCGTCGACCGCGGTCTGCTCGGCGGTGATGCGGAGCGGGGTGAACAGCGGCGTCGGGCGGTGGTAGCGGAGCGTGAGCTCGGCGGTCATCCCTGACGTTCCGGCCCAGTGGTTGGCCACACCCAGCGTGTGGTCGAGCAGCAGCGCCGCGATTCCGCCGTGCACGTGGCCGGGCGGCCCCTGGTAGGGCAGGCCGAGCGTGACCGTTCCGGTGACCGGGCCGCCCGGTTCGCCGGTCAGGGCGAGCGGCGGGGCGAGGGCGTTCTCCGGTCCGGTGACCGGGTCGTGGCGGGTGATGCCCGCGCCCGCCCACATGGCGACGAGGCGCTCCTCGCGGCCGGGCGCGCCGGCGTCCAGGCCGTCGGCGAGCGCGTGCAGTTGCGCGGCGGTCCCGTGCAGGTCGGCGCCTGATCCGTCGCCGGCCTGCAGCAGGGAGGCGACCACCCTGCGCGCGGCCGCCACTGCGGCGTCCAGGCCGTCCGGGCGCGGCGCGGCGCTGAGCACCTCGGGCTGCTCCCCGGCGACGGTCACTGCGCCACCTCCGCGGTCGCGCGGGTCAGCACCGGAGCGCCGTCCCGCTCGGGGCAGGAGGCGTGCAGCAGGAGCCGGTCTCCGTCCCGCCACACGTCGGTCCGGATGGTCTCGCCCGGGGCCAGCGTCCCGGAGAACCGCGCGGTGAGCGCGCGGAGCCGGTCCGGATCGCCGTCCAGCAGCCGGTCGACCACGGACTTCGCCACCAGCCCGTAGGAGCACAGGCCGTGCAGGATGGGGCGGTCGAAGCCTGCTGCGCGCGCGAAGCCGGGGTCGGCGTGCAGCGGGTTGAGGTCCCCGTTGAGCCGGTACAGCAGAGCCTGGTCAGGCGATGTCGGGGCCTCCAGCACCGCGTCCGGCGCACGATCCGGCGGACCGGTCTGCGCGCGCGGGCCGGGGGCGCCGCCGAAGCCGCCTTCGCCGCGGGCCCAGATCTGCGAGCGGGCGGTCCACAGCGGCGAGCCGTCCGGGCCGGCGGCGGTGGTCTCCCGGACGATCACCGCCGCCTTGCCGCGGTCCGCCACGTCAACGACGCGGGCGCTGAGCTCGGCGGTTCCGGATGCGGGCAGCGGCCGGTGCACGCGCAGTTCCTGGCCGGCGTGCAGGACGCGGGAGAGGCCGACGTCGATCCCGGGCAGCCGCATGCGGGGCGGACCGGCCTCTGCGCCCCCGCCGGCCGGAGCGCCGGTCCCGTCCCCCGCGGAGGGGCCGCTGCCGGCGACCATGGCGAAGGTCGGGAGCACGCGCAGCCCGGCCTCGTAGGTGTAGTGCAGTTCCGGGCCCGCGGAGCCCGCCCCCGCGCCGAGGGAGAGGTGGTACAGCAGCACGTCGCGGACGGTCCAGGCGATGGTGCTGGTGGCGGGCGGCGCGGCCAGCGCCGCATCGCGGTCGATGGTCATCGCGGTCCTCCGGTGGCGGCGGGTGCGGCGGGGCGGGCCGCCGGCGGCTCCGGGTCCCGGGGCAGGCCGAGCAGCCGCTCGCCGATGATGTTCAGCTGGACCTCAGTGGTGCCGCCGGCGATCGACAGGCAGCGGGTGTTGAGGAACTTCCAGGTCGGCTCGCCCCGCCCGAACCCGGTGTGCAGCGCGGCCGGCCCCAGCCAGGCCACGGCGGTCTCGGCTGCCTCCTGCTGGTGCTCCACGCCGAGGAGTTTGGCGACCGAGGACTCCGCGCCCGGCTGCCCGCCCTGCAGGGAGCGCAGGGTCTGGCGCAGTCCGAGCAGCGCGCACGCCTGCGCGTCGGCGAGGAGCCGGCCGAGTTCGGCGGCGCGTCCGCCGCCGGGGTCCCGGCCGGCCAGCTCCAGCAGGAGTTCGCCGCCCTCCCCGGGTGCGGAGTCGTGGGAGAGGGCCACCCGCTCGTTGGCGAGCGTGGTTCGGGCGAGCTTCCAGCCGTCGCCCGGAGCGCCGACCAGGAGCGCGTCGGGCACCGTGACGCCGTCCAGGAACACCTCGTTGAACAGCGCGTCGCCGGTCAGTTCGCGCAGCGGCCGCACGGTGACGCCGGGGCTGTCCATCGGCAGCAGGAAGCAGGACAGGCCGCGGTGCTTGGGTGCGTCCGGGTCGGTGCGGGCCAGGAGGATGCCGTAGTCGGCCTCGGCTGCCATCGACGTCCACACCTTCTGCCCGGTGATCCGCCAGCCGCCCTCGACCCGCTCGGCGCGGGTGGACAGGGCCGCGAGGTCGGAGCCGGCGCCCGGCTCGGAGAACAGCTGGCACCAGGTGACCTCGCCGCGCAGCGTCGGCGGCAGGAAGCGGTCGCGCTGGGCGGCGTCGCCGTGCGCGATGAGGGCCGGCACCACCCAGTTGCCGATCACCATGTCCGGCGGGTGCACATCCGCGGCGCGCAGGTCGCCGGCGATGGCGAGCTGCTCGGCGGCGTCGGCGCCGCGCCCCCACGGCCGGGGCAGGTGCGGCGCGGCGTAGCCGCGCTCGGCGAGGAAGGCGGCCCGGTCCGGCGCGGGGAGCGCGGCGGCCTCGGCGAGCTCGGCCCGCACCGCAGCGCGGTCCTGGACGGCTCCGGGCGGCAGCTCGACGCCGATCGTCCGGCGCACGCCGTCCAGCGACAGCTGGGCGGTCCGGCGGTGCCAGTCGGCCGCGGGGCCGGTGAGCAGCCGGGCCGACTGCGCCCGGCGCAGGTACAGGCCGGCGTCGTGCTCCCAGGTGAAGCCGATCCCGCCGAGCACCTGGATGCAGTCCTTCGCGGTGCTGAGCGCAGCCTCGACGGCGGTCCCGGCGGCTACGGCAGCGGCCAGCGCCGCCTCGCCCGGCGCACCGGCCAGCACCGCGCCGTCGGCGGCATCGCGGGCGCGCGCGGCGTCCCACGCGCACGCGCGGGCCGCCTCGGCTCGGGCGAGCATCCGCGCGCAGCGGTGCTTCACCCCCTGGAATGCTCCGATCGGGCGGCCGAACTGGACGCGGACCCGCGCGTAGTCGGCGGCGGTCGCGGTGCACCAGTCGGCGATGCCGGACGCTTCGGCGGCGGCGAGCACGGCTGCGACGTCGGCGGGCCGGTCGCCCGGCAGGGCGAGGATGTCGCCGGCCGGCACCCGCGCCTGCGGCACGGCCACCGCGGCGAGCCGCCGGGTCGGATCGAGGCTGGGCAGCTCTTCGGCGATGACGCTCGTTCCCGGAAGCACGGCCCAGACCGCTCCGTCCGGGGTCTGGACGGGCAGCACCAGCACGTCGGCGAGGTGTCCGGCCGGGACCGGCAGCGCCGTGCCGGAGACGCGCAGCCCCCCGTCCGGATCGGGTACCCCGGTGAGTCCGCCGGCGGCGGCGCCGGCGTCCGCGGCCCCGGCACGGCCGAGCGTCGCGAGGGTGCCGACGGAGGTACCCTCCGCCAGCCCCTGCAGATGGGTGCGGTGGCCGGCCTCCTGCAGGACCGCGGAGGCCGCCATCGTCGGCAGCGCGGGCCCGGGGGCCAGGAAGCGGCCGAGGCCTTCGGCGACGACGGCCGCCTCCAGCAGGCCGAACCCGGAGCCGCCGCTGTCCTCGGACAGGTGCAGCCCGAGCAGGCCCTGGCCGGCCAGTGCGGTCCAGAACTCCGGCAGCTGCTCGGCCTCCGCATCCACGGCGGCCCGGACCCGCCCGGCGGTGATGTGCCGCTGGGCGAACGCCGCGACGGAGTCCCGCAGTGCACGGTGCTCGTCGCTCAGTCCGAGGGTCCCGGGGGCCGTCGCGCTGCGGGCGGACGCCGGGCGGTCGGATCCTTCTCGCGTCATCTCACATCCGTTCGATGATGGTGGCGGTGGCGTGCGCCCCGCCGGCGCACATCGTGACCAGCGCGGTCGACAGGTCGGCGCGCTCAAGCTCGTGCACGGCCTGGGTGATCAGCCGGGCCCCCGTGGCGCCCACGGCGTGGCCGAGCGCGATGGCGCCGCCGTTCACGTTGACCCGGTCCATGTCGGCGCCGTGCGCGGACGCCCACGACAGCACCACGGACGCGAACGCCTCGTTGACCTCGACCAGGTCGATGTCGCTGAGCGCCATCCCGGCCCGGTCCAGCACGTGCGCGGTCGCCTCGACGGGCCCGTCGAGGTGGAAGTAGGGGTCGGAGCCGACCATCCCCGAAGCGACGATCCGGGCCCGCGGCCGGAGGCCCTCGGCCGCGGCGCGCTCCCGGCTCATCAGCAGCACGGCCGCCGCTCCATCGCTGATCTGGGAGATCGTGCCCGGGGTGTGCACGCCGTCCGGCACCACGGGTCGGAGCCGGGCGAGCGCGTCCGCGGAGGTGGCGCGGAGTCCCTCGTCCCGGGTGACCTCGGCGGCGGCACCGGTCGGGCCGTGCTCTCCCATGACCGGGGCCGTGACCCCGATGATCTGCGCGTCGAACCGGCCCGCGTCCCACGCAGCGGCGGCCTTGTGCTGGGAGGCGGCGCCGAACGCGTCGGTGTCGGCCCGGGTGATTCCGCGGCGCTGTGCGATCCGCTCGGCCGCGGTGAACTGGTCCGGCAGGTCGATGGTCCAGCCGTCCGGGCGCGGGCTTCCGGTCCCGGGCGCGAGGGCGGCGCCCAGCGGCACCCGGCTCATGGCCTCGACGCCGCAGCCGATGCCGGCGTCGACGGCGCCGGCGGCGATGAGGCCGGCCACCAGGTGCACGGCCTGCTGCGATGAGCCGCACGCGCAGTCCACCGAGGTGCAGGCGGTGGCGGCGGGCAGCCCGGCGTGCAGCCAGGCCGCGCGGGTGACGTTGTTGGACTGCTCACCGGCCTGCGTCACGCAGCCGCCGACCACCTGGCCGACCCGCGCGGGGTCGAGGCCGGCGCGGTCGAGGACGCCGCGCTGGGCGCAGCCGAGCAGCTCGGCCGGGTGCAGGCCGGCGAGGACCCCGCCGCGCTTGCCGACCGGGGTGCGCCCGGCCTCCACGATGACCGCTTCCGACATCGGCGCTCCCAACGTTGCTGCGGGGCGGCCGGCCGGATCCGGGGAACCCGGCGGCGGCCGACCGCGCCCGAACTAGAATTCGTTATCGTCCACCCAACACCGGACGCACCGAGGAGTGCAGCACGGCGCCCGTTGAGTGGGACCCGGGGCCGGCGCGGCGCAAAGAGGCTCCCGGCCGTGCGGCCCCGCCCGGCGGCGCCCCGTGCGCGCTGCGCGCCCTCGGGGAGCGCGCGCCGAGCGCAGGAGCGGAAGGCCGGGGCGCCGGCGGCACTGCACGGACTGGACGCGGCCGGCCCTGCCGCGCGCCCCGGCCTCCGCGGAACTCCGGCGGCGGTGCGGCGCAGCGCGCCCCACCCCGGCTGGCGCCCTCAGCCCTCCGCACCTGCCTGGCCGGATCCGGACGGCGGCGGGAGCAGGCGCTGCGATGCCTCGTGGGCGCGCAGGGCCAGGGCGGCGCGGTCGGGGCCGCTGCGCTTCTCCGCCGCGGGCCCGTTGCCGGCCGCCACCCAGACCGGGCCGTCGGCCAGGTGCTCCAGGCCCTCGCGGGCCACGTCGGCGGGGTCGGCCGCGGACACGCCCGGAGCATCGAAGTCGAGGCCGGCCCGTTCCATGGCCGGCGTCCGGGTGACACCCAGGACCAGCTCGCAGACGTCGACGCCGTGCTCGCGCAGCTCCAGCCAGAGCCCCTCCGCGAAGACCCGGGAGAACGCCTTCGCTGCCGAGTAGACGCTGATCTGCGCCTGCCCGAGGTAGCCGGCCAGCGATCCGACCAGGAGGATGCCGCCCTTGCCGCGCTCCTTCAGCAGCGCGCCGAAGTGGCGGGTGAGCGCCAGTTGCGCGGTGATGGTGAGGTCGACGACGCCGCGCACCCGGTCCATGTCGCCGGAGACGAACTCGTGGCCGTAGGTGTTGGCGCCCGCGTTGAAGATGAGGAGCCCGACGTCGAGGTCGTCCGTCGCGGCGCGGATCTGTGCGAGCGCGTCGTCGGCCAGCAGGTCGAGCTCGAGGGTGCGGACGCTGCCGCCCCGGGCGCGCAGCTCCTCGGCCACCTCGTGCAGCGGGCCGGGTTTGCGGGCGATGAGCACCACCCCGATCCCCGCGTCCGCGAGCAGCCGGGCGAAGGCGGCGCCCACGCCCTCGGAACCGCCCGCAACCACCGCCCACGGACCGTAGTGCGCTCTGTCGACACTGCCAGGCATCGCTGCCACCCTCCCGGATCGGCGGTCCGCCTGCGGGCGCGGCGGACCGCCGCGCCCGCAGGCGGAAGTTGGCGGAAACGGTAGGAGGCGGCCGGCTGCTGCGTCCCGCGCCCGTCCCGCTCACCGGGCCGGGCCGCACCCGCACCGGCCTGGCCCGCCCGGAACCGCCGCGGCGCCGATCCTGGTGAGCGGTACGGTGTGCGGGACGGCGCCGCGGGTGTCCGGCACACTCGGCGGGCACAGCGGATCGATCGAGGGGGGCGCGTGCCCAGAATCGGGGAGGCCCGGCCGGCGGCGGTGCCCGGCTCTCAGGAGCAGCAGGAGCGCCGCAGCCGGATCCTGCGCGCCGCGGCCGGCCTTGCGGCCGAGCGGGGGCTCGACCGGGTGCAGATGCACGACGTGGCCAAGGCGGGCGGCGTCGCGATCGCCACCCTCTACCGCTACTTCCCGTCCAAGACGCACCTGTTCACCGGGGTGATGGCCGACCAGGTCGCCCAGATGGAGGAGCAGGCGCGCCCGCCGCGCTCGGGCGAGGACCCCGTCGCGGCGGTGGATGCGCTGCTGCTGCACTCCACCCGCCGGCTGCTGCGCCGCCCGCTGCTGGCCGCCGCGATGATGCAGTCCAACCTGCACGCCCACGCCGCGACCGTCGACGAGGCCGTGCGGATCGACTCCATGATGCACACTGCGGTGTTCCGCACCCTGGGGCTGGAGGCGCCGACCGCCCGGGACGCCCGGCTGGTGAGCATCCTCATCGAGGCGTGGTACGGCATGCTCAGCTCGGCGCTCAACGGCCGCGTCTCGCTCGCCGACGCCGAGGTGGAGATCCGCCTGGCGTGCGAGCTGCTGCTCGCCGCGCGCTCAAACGCGCCGGGCGGCGCCGACTAGGGCGTGTGTTGGGTGGACACCTGCCCTGCTGCGCGGCGCCCTGGCACCCACCACACACGCCCTAGATCGTTGATGGGAAATTTCTGAAGCTGCTGCGGGCACGACGAAGGGCGTCCAGGATCGGTGTGTGAAGACTGACCTAGACGCCCTTCTGACAGCACTCTACGTCCACCTGGACGATGTTGTGCTCCCTTCAGCGAACCAGCCCCGCCGACCGGGCCGGCCCTGCCTGCTCACCAACGCCGAACTGATCTGCGTCGCCGTGGCACAGGCTCTGCTGCGCCACGACTCCGAGCGGCACTGGATGCGCGCCGCGCCGGCCCGGATCGGCCACCTCTTCCCCCGACTGCCCGGCCAGTCCGAGTACAACCGCCACCTGCGCAGGGCGGCCCCGGACCTACTCAGAGCCATCGTGTGGCTGGCCCGGGCCGTCCCCACCTGGTGGGAGCAGCTGCGATTGATGGACGGAACCCCGCTGCGGTGCGGCGCCTCCCGGGTCACGGCCCACCGCTCCGCCCTGGGCGAGATGGCCGGATACGGCGTGGACAAGTCCCATCACGCCTCTAGCGGGGCCCTGCAGGAAGGCCCTCGCCCGCGCGGAAGCCGGGAGACCCGCGCCCATCGGCCGCGCGAACCCCAGTGCCCCTGCCGGCACCGGGCTGTCCGGAGCAGCGCACGGGGGTCCGGACGCCTGGAACCGCGGCTGCGGCGGTTCGCGCCCCCTGGCCGGCTGCGGAGGGACCGGCGCGAACGCCACCCCGGATCAGCTCACCGGGCGGCCGTCGCAGCGCAAGCACCGGGGATGCCCGCCGCGGCCACCGCTGCGCCCGCCCCCGCCCGCTCAGGCGTAGTTCCGATCGGGTGCGGCGCCCTCCCCGCTCCGGATCGCGGCTCGGGGGACGGTCCCGCCGACGATCGCGGCTCGCTTGCCGCGGCGGCGGCCGCCCGGTTGCGCCTGAGCAGGCGGGCGGAGCGTTGCGCGGGGGCCGCCCTCGCGAACCCGCGGGTCGACCGCCGTTCCGCTGGCATACGGGCCGGGAGAAGGCCGCTGCGGCCCCGCGGCGCGGGCGGGGATGACCCCCGCCCCGTCGGCATCGCACAGCGCGAGCGGTGCGC
Source organism: Nocardiopsis coralliicola (assembly GCF_054779695.1). Lineage (NCBI taxonomy): Bacteria > Bacillati > Actinomycetota > Actinomycetes > Streptosporangiales > Nocardiopsidaceae > Nocardiopsis > Nocardiopsis coralliicola. The sequence continues at coordinate 67,490 of NZ_BAAGXT010000024.1, forward strand.
TGGCCGGGCCGCACCGTGGTGGAGCCGCTACGGAGGACCACTCCTGCGCCGGCGGCGGTGCGGCTGCGCCGCGAATAAACCCGCCGCCTGCGGAAGGAGGCCCCGACCCGCAGGCGGCGGCGATGCATCGGGGCCGGGCCCGGCCCGCCTGGCACGACCGGTTGCGGCTCATGGACGGCCCCCCTGCGCTGCGGCGCTTCCCAAGTAGCGGTGAGCCGCTCCGGGCTGGGCGAGATCGCCGGCTACGGACGCGATGCCTCCCACCACGCCTCCTCCTGGGGGCCACACTCATGCTGGTCACCACCGCCGACGGCGCGGTCTGCGCGCTCTCCCCGGCCCACCGCAGAGAGCTGGGCGAACGCACCACCCAGGCCCTGCACTTGCTCCACGTCCAGCCGTGCGCTCCGGAGCCGCGCGCGATCGGGCGCGGCCAGGGCTGCGCCGGAGCCGGGATCGAGAAGTCTGCGACGGACCGGGGACACCTGCTCATCCGGCCCCCGCGCTCAGAGGAGCCCCGAGAGCCGGTGAAGGTGTTCCCGGGCTGGCTGCGCCAGAGGATCTGCGCGCTCAACGCGGCGATCCGGCACAACTGGCCGGTGGGCGCCCCGGCCGAGCGGCCGCTGCTCGCCTACGACCACTGACCAGGACACCCAGCAACCCCCATCAACGGTCTAGGCCGCGGTCCGGACCCGCCGGCGGGAACGGTGCCGTGCTGCCTGGGGGAACAGCGCGTCCTCGATACGGCGTGCGGCGTCGAAGACGAGCGGCCCCGCCGCCTCGACCGGCCCCCTGGCCGGTCCGGCCGCGGAAACCGCTCCGGCCGGACCGTCCGGGCCGCGCACGGCGGCGGCGACGCAGGCGGTGCCGGGGGCGTACTCGCCCCACTCGAAGGCGAGGCCCCGGCGGCGGATGCGGTGCAGTTCCTGATGGAGGGTGCCCAGGTCGCCGACGGTGCGCGGGGTGGCCCGGGGCAGGCGGTCGCCGAGGACGGCCTCCACCTCCTCCGGTTCGAGCCGCGCCAGGACCGCCTTGCCCAGGGCGGTGGCGTGCGCCGGGGCCCGGCCGCCGACGCGCGACGGGACTGTGCCGGCCCCGCGCCCGCCGATCCGGTCCAGGTAGTGCACCTCTCCGCCGGCCAGCACCGCCAGGTGGACGACCATCCCGGTGGCCACCTGGAGGTCGTGCAGCAGCGGAGCGGCGGCAGCGCGCAGGGCGCCGTCCGCCCGCGCGCGCCCGCCGAGGTCGAAGGCGCGGCTGCCCAGCGTGTACCCGGCACCGGTGGCGCGGAGCCAGCCGACCGCGACGAGCTGGCCGACGATGCGGTGCACCGTCGACCGGGGCAGCCGGGTGCGGCGCGCGATGTCCTCCAGCGGGAGCCGGACGGTGCGGGGTTCGAAGGCGTCGAGGATCAGCGTCATCCGCTCGACCATCGACGGCGGCGCGGCAGGGCACGGGGCGGGGGCTCGGCCAGGGGCGGTGGACACGGTCACGGGCTCTCCCTCGGTCCGCGGACGGCGGCCTTGCGCGGCGCGGCGGCTCGGCAGGGCCGCCGCACCGCCGCGGCTCCAGTGGAGCACAGCGGGGCCGTACTGAAATGAATTTCAGTGTGTCGGACAAGGTAGCAACCGCCCCCGATCCGCGAAAGCCCCCTTCTGCCCATCGGTTTCTCTGATCATGGAATCCCGGGCGCCCCCGCACCCCTGTCCCGACTGAACATCCGTTCCACCGCCGTTCCACCCACCGGGACCACCGCACGCCGGCCACCGCTGCCGGGTTAGACGTGGGGGATCCGCCCGACCGGGCGGGACCGCCGGCGGAAGGGCGAGGCATGAGAGTCGGAATCGCGAGCCCGGTGGTGACCCGGGTCCCCGGGGCGCACTCGGAATGGGAGCACGCCGCCGGGATCGAGGAGCTCGGCGCGATCGCCGAAGCAGCGGACCGGCTGGGATTGCACCACCTGACCTGCAGCGAGCACGTGGCCGTGCCAGAGGGCGAAGCCGAGCGGCGCGGCGCCGTCTACTGGGATCCGCTGGCCGTGTTCGGCTACCTTGCGGCGCGGACCAGCCGGATCCGGCTGGCCACCCAGGTCCTCGTGCTGGGCTACCACCACCCGCTGGAGATCGCCAAGCGCTACGGGACCTTGGACCGCGTCTCCGGCGGCCGGCTGGTGCTCGGCCTGGGCGTGGGCAGCCTGGAGGAGGAGTTCACGCTGCTCGGCGCCGAGTTCGCCGGCCGCGGAGCGCGGGCGGACGACGCGCTCGCCGCGCTGCGCTCCGGCCTGTCCGAGCGCACACCGGAGCACCACGGCCCGCACTACGACTACGCCGGAATGGTGGTGGAGCCGCACGCCGTGCAGGAGCGGGTGCCGCTGTGGATCGGCGGGCGGACCCGCCGGTCGCTGCGGCGCGCGCTGGAGCACGGCGACGGCTGGGTGCCGTTCGGGCTCTCTGCGGCAGAGCTCTCGGAGATGCTCGGCGGCATTGAACCGCCGCCGGGTTTCGAGGTCGTCCTCGCCCCCGGGCGCCCACTGGACCCGGGCGGCGACCCCTCGGGCGCGGAGTCGGCCCTCGGAAGGCTGCGGGAGGCGGGCGCGACGCTGGCCGGCGTCCGGATCGACTCCCGCTCGGCGGAGCACTTCTGCGACCAGCTCGGCGCCCTCGCCGAGGTCGCGGACAAGGTCGGCTGAGTCCGCCGCCCTTCTCTCCTTGCTCACCCCCTCACCCACGCCGAACGAGACAGCTGCGAGGAACCATGACGCCTGACACCGACGCACGGCTCGCCGCGCTGGAAGAGCGCGTGCGGGACCTGGAGGACCGGCAGGAGATCGCCCGGCTGATCGCCGGCTACGGCCCGCTCGTCGACGGCGGGCACGCCGCGGCCGCCGCGGAGTGCTGGGAACCGGACGGGGTCTACCAGGTCGAGGACTGGGAGATGGCGGGCCGCGGCGCGATCGGGGCGATGGTCGCCGGAGATGCCCACCAGGGGTGGATCCGCGGCGGCTGCGCCCACGTCCTCGGCCCGCCGCACATCACGCTGGCCGGCGACGAGGCGGTGGCGGTCGGCCATTCGCTCATGCTGCTGCACTCCGGCGGCGGGTTCACCGTGCGCCGCGCGACGGCCAACCGCTGGCTGCTCCGGCGCGGCTCTGCCGGCTGGCGGGTGGTCCGCCGGACCGGCCGGATTCTGGACGGCGCGGCGGCGGCCCGCGCCCTCCTCATCCTGCCGGAGCCCGCTGCCGGATCCGCAGCTCGCACCGGCACCGACGCCGACGGCGGCTGACCAGTCCGCCCCTCCCGCCGCCCGGATCGCTTCCGCCCGGGGCTGCCGACCGCTCCGGCCCTGTCCGGCACCCGTGCACACCCCGCCCCTGCCCGGTCGGCGTGCCCGCTGCATGCCGCCGCCGTCCCCGCAGTTCCCAGCAACCCGAGGAGCCCGCCATGGCCCGCCCCCCGACACCGTCCCCACCCCCCGAACCGGCGGCCTCCGGCGCACCGGAGGCACCGGCCCGCAGCGGCGCGCAGAACGCCCTGATCATCGTTCTCCTGGTCGGCCTGGTGGAGATCACCGGGCTCACCTACACCATGGTGTCGCCGGCCCTGGCCGACATCGGCTCCGCGTTCGGCTCCCCCGACATCTCGTGGGTGGTCACCGTGGTGACCCTGGTCGGCGCGATCGCGTTCGCGGTCGGCGGGAAGCTGGGCGATGTCTACGGCAAGAAGCGGGTGGCGCTGGCCTGCACGGCGCTGTTCGCGGCCGGTGCCGCGGTCTGCGCGCTGGCTCCGTCGATGGCGGTACTGGTGGCCGGCAGGGCACTGCAGGGCGCCGGCCTGGCGGTGCTGGCGCTGACCTACGGCATGGTGCGCGACGCGCTCCCGGCCCGGCTGGTCCCGGTCGCGCTGGGCTTCATCGGCACCGGTATGGGCGCGAGCACCATCATCGGCCCGGTCATCAGCAGCCTGCTCATGGAGCCGTTCTCGTTCGCGGGGATCTTCTGGTTCCAGTGCGGCTACGCGGCGGTGCTGGGCCTGCTGGTGCTGCGGCTGGTGCCGGAGTGCGGGATGCGCTCGCCGGTCCGGGTCGGCTGGACGGGTGCGGCGCTGCTGGGCCTGGGCGCGCTCGCCGTGCTCAACGGCGCCGGACTGGCGAAGAGCGCGGGCACCGGGGTGGTGCTGGCGTGGGTCGCGGCGGGCGCGGTGCTGATCGCGGCGTGGCTGGCCCACGAGCGGCGGGCCAGGGATCCGCTGGTGGACGTGCGGCTGCTGGCGCGGCGGGGGGTGGGGATGCCGCTGCTGGCGAACGCGGGCGTGCAGTTCGCCCTGGTGGGCAACTCGATGCTGCTGCCGATGTTCGTCATGTCGGCTCCCGAGGGCGGCTTCGGGTTCGGTGCCTCGCACGGCGCGGTTGCGGTCTTCCTGGGCGCGTCGGGGGCGTCGGCGATGGTGGCGGGGCCGTTGAGCGGGCTGCTGTCGCGCCGGTTCGGCCCGCGCGCGGGGTGGGTGCTGGGTGCGTCGGCCCTGACGGCCGGGGCGCTGATGATCGCGTTCGCCCACGGCACGGAGGCCGCGGTGCTGGCGTCGCAGCTGGTCTTCGGCGTGGGCATCGGCGCGGCGTCGGCGTCGCTGCCCAACGCCATCGTCCGGGGCGTCCCGGCCGACGTCCAGGGCGTCAGCGGCGGCATGCTGAACCTGGTGGGCAGCCTGGGCAGCTCGCTGGGCTCACAGGTCCTGGTGGTCCTGCTCCTGCTCCCGGGCGCCAACGCACTGTCCGGCGGCGTCCAGTATGCCCGCGAGGGCTTCGTCCTGGCCTTCCTCGCCACCGCGGCCTGCGGCGCCGTGGCCCTCCTCGCCGCAGCCGCCGCGGGCCCGCTGTCCCCGGCCCGAGACCGCTGACGCCCGGCAGGCACAGAAGCCTTCCCCGGACAACGAAAGGGCGGCCCTGCCGGAGTGCACCGGCAGGGCCGCCCTGATTCGAGTGGAGCTATGGGGATTCGAACCCCAGACCTCCTCCATGCCATGGAGGCGCGCTACCAACTGCGCCATAGCCCCGAATCGCTGCCGCCTTGCGGCGACGCCTCGACTCTACCGGATGTGCGGGGGTGGTCGTGCACAGGGCGCGGCTGCGCGGCGGCGGGGCGCGGGGGCGAGACGGAATAGGCTTGCCGGGTATCCGAATCGAAGTATGAGATCCAAATGCTGCACGACCGCCTTCTGGTCCGCGAACTTCCGGAGAAGGGAGAGCGCCGCAGCAGCGGCGGTCTGGTCATCCCGGACACCGTGAAGATGGCGACCCGCCTGGAGTGGGGCGAGGTGTGCGGCGCGGGAACGAACGCACGCCACGTGGCGACCGGCGACCGGGTGCTGTACAACCCGGAGGACGCGATGGCGGTGGAGCTGCAGACCGAGCGCTTCCTGGTGCTGCGCGAGCGCGATGTGCACGCCGTCGCCAACGAGCAGACCCAGCAGGGCACCGGCCTGTACCTGTAAGTCCCTGCGCGCCGGCCGGAACACAGGGCCGCGCAGCGGCGGCGCGGAATGGCAGCGGGCACCGCCGCGGGAGTGATCACCACCGCGTCGTTCTCTTTTATGTGGCCCGGGACGCGGCGTCCGAGGGCTGGCTGACCATGCTCACTGCTGCGGTGTGCGCGATCGCCGCGGCGCTGCTCGGCTTCGGCCGGCCGCCGGCTGATCAGGCGCGGGAACCAGCACAGTAGGCGCCCCGCAGGCCCGCGGGAAGGTCGCTACGCGACCGACCACACGGGTCCAACACCCATCCCGGAGACACCCCGGACCCCCAGCGAACGCCCGGCCCACCGGGGGGGGGATCGGGGGGTATCCCCCCGGAAAAAGACGAGGCGACCCGGCGAGGAATCCGAAGGATTCCGAGCAGAACCGCCCTCAAACCCGGACGCAACCCCAGCCCCAGCAGACACCCGGCCCACCGGGGGGATCGGGGGGTATCCCCCCGAAAAGCAACAGGCCCGCGGGAAGGTCGCTACGCGACCGACCACACAGGCCCAACCCCCACCCCGGAGACACCCCGGACCCCGGCAAACGCCCGGCCTACCGGGGCGTTCGGGGGTATCCCCCCCGGAAAAAGACGAAGCGACCCGGCGAGGAATCCGAAGGATTCCGAGCAGAACCGCCCTCAAGCCCGGAGATACCCCGGACCCCAGCAGACGCCCGGCCCACCGGGGGGATCGGGGGGTATCCCCCCGAAAAGCAACAGGCCCGCGGGGAAGTCCGTTCCACGGACGACCACACGGGCCCTTCGAGTGGAGCTATGGGGATTCGAACCCCAGACCTCCTCCATGCCATGGAGGCGCGCTACCAACTGCGCCATAGCCCCGAAGTACTGCTGCCTTGCGGCAACGTCTCGACTCTACCGGATGTGCGGGGGTGGTTGCGCGCGATTTCCGGGTGGGGCGGCCGCGCTGGGGGCGGGGGCGGGGGTGTATACGGTCGGGGTCGAGTCTGAGGGGGTTGCTGTGGCGGATCTGGTGGTGCGGGCGGCGCGGATCGCGGGGCGGGCCGGGCTCGCGGACGTGGTGGTGCGGGACGGCCGGGTGGCGGCGGTGGTCGGTGCCGGGGAGGCTGAGGCGGGCGCGGCCCCCGTGGAGGAGGCCGGCGGGCGGCTGCTCATCGCGGGGCTGACGGATGCGCACGCGCATCTGGACAAGACGATGTGGGGCGGCCCCTGGGTGCCCAACGAGGCCGCCGAGGGGCTGGCCGGGCGGATCGCGCACGGGCGCGACCGGCGCGGCGAGGTGGGGGTGCCGGATGCGGACCGGATCGCCGCGCTGCTGCGGCACATGGTGTCGGTAGGCACGGTGCACGTGCGCAGCTACGTGGATGTGGACCCGGACCTGGGGCTGGACGGGGTGGCCGCAGTCCGGGAGGCCCTGGACCGGCTGCGGGGGGCGGTGACGGCCGACCTGGTGGCGTTTCCGCAGACGGGGCTGGTGCAGAGCCCGGGCACCTACGCCCTGTTGGACCGCGCTCTGGCCGAGGGCGTGGAGACGGTCGGCGGCCTCGATCCGGCGGGCCTGGACGGGGACCCGGTGCGCCATCTCGATGCGGTGTTCGGGTTGGCGGAGCGGCACGGGGCGGGCGTGGACATCCACTTGCACGACCGGGGCACGCTGGGCCTGTGGGAGCTGGGCCTGATCGTGGAGCGGACGCGCGCGACGGGTCTCGGCGGCCGCGTCGCGGTGGGCCACGCGTTCGCGCTGGCGGACGCGGATGCACCGGAGCGGGCGCGGATGGCTGATGCGCTGGCGGACGCGGGCGTGGCGCTGTCGACGATCGCCCCGGCGGGGCGGCTGCTGCCGCTGGCGGAGCTGCAGGACGCGGGAGTCCGGGTGGGCCTGGGCAATGACGGGGTGCGCGACCTGTGGAGTCCGTTCGCGTCCGGGGACGTGCTGGACCGGGCGCGGCGGCAGGCGGAGCATTCGGGCGCGCGGCGGGACGCGGACATCGTGCGGGCGCTCGCGGCGGCGTCGGAGGGCGGAGCGCAGCTGTGCGGCCGCCCTGTTCCGGGACCGGTGGTGGGAGCCCCGGCCGACCTGGTTCTGGTTGCGGCGTCGGGGCCGGCCGAGGCGGTGGCCTACTGTCCGCCCCGCGATCTGGTGGTGAAGTCGGGCCGCGTGGTGGCGCGCGGCGGCGCCTTCACGGGCTGACGGTTCAGTGGCGGGCGGGCGACGGGTCGGGCGCCTCCCTGCCGGCGCTGGTGCTTCCGTCCACAGGGACGGGCCGGCGCCGCCCGGCAGGCCCCTGGGCCCCTTTCCGACCTGGGCGGTTCCTTCGGCCGCGCCCGGCCCTGTGGTGCGCGCGGGCGGCGCGTGTCCGGTGAGCGGGACGCCCGGCCGACACAGCCGGGCGGGCTGCGGTTGCGTGGGAGGGACGTGGATTCCCGTGCGCGGGAGAGCCCGCTTCGGCCGTGAGGAGCCGCCATGAGATCCGTCCGGCAGCCGTCCCGCACCCTCTGCCTCCTCGCGCTCGGCCTCGCCGCCGCGGTGGCGGCGGGCTCCCCGGCCGCGGCGGGCACCGGACCCGCAGCAGGGGGGTCGGCAGAGCGCGGAACGCTGCTGTCGGACGGGCCCATCGAGGGCACCGCCGGCCTGCCGAGCGCCGGGGTGAACCGGCTGGTGGCCTACGTGTCGCAGGGGGCCGGCGGCGGGCCGGTGGCGGTGTCCGGCACGGTGTCCCTGCCCGCAGGTCCCCCGCCGCCGGGCGGATGGCCGGTCGTCAGCTGGGCGCACGGCACCACCGGCACTGCGGACGTGTGCGCGCCGTCCGCCGACAGCGCGGACGGACCGGCGCACGAGTACCTGTCCCTGATGGACCAGACGCTCGACCGCTGGGTGTCCCAGGGGTTCGCGGTCGTACAGACGGATTACGAGGGGCTCGGCATGCCGGGCGGGCACCCCTATCTCAACGGGCCCAGCGCCGCGGCCAGCGTGTCCGACATCGTGCGCGCGGCCCGCGAGCTGGATCCCCGGGTGGGGCGCGACTGGGTGGCGGTCGGGCACAGCCAGGGCGGGCACGCGGCGCTCTCCGCTGCGGCCCAGCAGGGGCAGCAGCGAGAGCTGAACCTGCTGGGAGCGGTGTCGATCGCGCCGGGCGGGATCGATGTGAGCCAGGTGGCGGCGTATATCCGGGGCGGCGGTCCGGGTGTCGAGGAGGCCCTGCCGTTCCTGTCCCCGCTCCTGCTGGGTGCGGAGGCGGCCGATCCGGGCATCTCCCCCGAGGAGCTGCTGACCGAGGAGGCGCAGCCGCTGCTCGACGCGGGGCGCACCGGCTGCATGGGCGATGTCGAGGAAGCGGCCGCCGAAGTGCCGGCGGACGACGTGATCGAGCCGGGTGCGGAGCTGGAGCCCCTGGAAACGTACTTGCGGGCGCAGGAGCCTTCGGGTCTCACGGTGCAGGTGCCGACCCTGGTGGCCCAGGGGGCCGAGGACACCCTGGTTCCCCGGCCGGACACCGACCGCCTGGTCGGCGACTTGTGCGAGCGCTCCGACCAGGTCGGGTACCGGGTCTATGCGGGCGACGGCCACCGGGAGGCGGTCGCGTCCTCGTACGCGGACGCCGTGGAGTTCACCACCGCGCTCCGGAAGGGCCAGGACCCGCCGCCGCACTGGTCCGGCTGCTGATCGCCGGCGGCCCGCTCTGCCCGGTGTGCCGGGCAGATGAGTTCTCGCGGAATACAACAGGCCCGCGGGAAGGTCGCGACGCGACCGACCACACGGGCCCAACCCCCACCCCGGAGACACCCCGGACCCCGGCAGACGCCCGGCCCACCGGGGGGGGATCGGGGGGGTATCCCCCCGGAAAGCAACAGGCCCGCGGGAAGGTCGCTACACGACCGACCACACGGGTCCAACCCCCACCCCGGAGACACCCCGGACCCCGGCAGACGCCCGGCCTACCGGGGGGGGATCGGGGGGGTATCCCCCCGGAAAGCAACAGGCCCGCGGGAAGGTCGCTACGCGACCGACCACACGGGCCCTTCGAGTGGAGCTATGGGGATTCGAACCCCAGACCTCCTCCATGCCATGGAGGCGCGCTACCAACTGCGCCATAGCCCCGAAGTGCCGGGACAACGTCCCTGACAGGGGTTAACGATAGCGGATGCGGGGCGCTGCGTCGAAACGGCGGTCAGCGGTCGTCGCCGATGACGTCGGCGGGGAGGCTGGAGGCGTTGTGTTCGAGGAGGCGCCAGTTGCCGTCGTAGAGGGGTCCGAGGAGGGACCAGGAGCAGTTGCCGAGGGGGCCGAGCGCTTGGCGCATGCCGGCGGGCAGGCCGAGGAGGGTGTTGATGCCGGCGCGGATGGCGGCGCCGTGGCCGACGGCGACGAGCAGGCCGCCCTCTCCGACGCGGTCGAGGTGGCGGAGCACGGCGTCGCGGACGCGGGCGCCGACCTCGGTGATGTCTTCACCGTCGGGGATGTCCATCCGGGCGTTCTGCTCGGGCCAGCGGTCGCGGATCTCGTCGCGGGTGAGCCCTTCCCAGGAGCCGCCGTGGCGCTCGCGGAGGCCCTTGTCGGCTTCGGGGGTGAGCCCGGTGGCTTCGCCGAGGTAGCCGGCGGTTTCGGCGGCGCGCTGGAGGTCGGAGGCGGCGATCGCGTCGGGGCGGAGGGCGGCGAGGAGCCGGGCGGCGCGCTGCGCTTGGGCGCGGCCGGTGTCGTCGAGGGGGATGTCGGTCTGCCCTTGGAAGCGCTTCTCGAGGTTCCAGCGGGTCTGCCCGTGGCGGAGGAAGAGGACGCGGCGCGCTTCGGCCAAGGCGGTTCTCCGGTGGTGCTGGGCGGCGGCGGGTCTGCGGCCGCGGGTCGGGCGGTGCGGTGGCCGGCCTCGGCGCCGGGTGCGGCGCGGCAGCGGCTGTCCAGCAGTGTCGCAATAGGCTGCGAGGGGACATCCGGCGGGGGGCGGCCGGGGCGGGCGCGGGGCCCGCCCCGGGTGCTGCTGCGGGCCGGTTCAGGCGGTGGGGTCGGCGGGGCTTCGGTCGCGGCCCTGTGCGGTGTCGGGAAGGTCGATGGCGGGGCAGTCCTTCCAGAGGCGTTCGAGGCTGTAGTGGCCGCGCTCCTCTTCGTGCTGGACGTGCACGACGATCTCGGCGTAGTCGAGCAGGATCCAGCGGCCGTCGCGTTCGCCCTCGCGGCGGACGGGCTTGGCGCCGATGCCCCGGAGGCGCTCCTCGATCTCATCGACGATGGCGCGTACCTGGCGGTCGTTGGGCGCGGAGCAGAGGACGAAGGCGTCGGTGATGACGAGCTGGTCGCTGACGTCGAAGGCGACGACCTCTTCGGCCAGTTTGTCCGACGCCGCTGCTGCGGCGGTGTTGACGAGCTCGAGGGCCCGGTCCGTGGCGGTCACGATGTAGAAGCTGCCTCCCGTGGGCGCCGCCCCGGCGTCGCGTCGAGGTAGAGCCCGGTCTTGTTGATGTAGCGGACGATGCCGTCGGGTACGAGGTACCAGATGGGCTCGCCTTTGCCGACGCGGTCGCGGCATTCGGTGGAGGAGATCGCCAGGGCGGGGATCTCCACGAGGCTGACGGCGGCGGCGGGCAGTCCGGTGTCGGACAGCCGGTGGCCGGGCCGGTTGCACCCCACGAAATGCGCGAGTTCGAAGAGTTCGTCCACGTTCTGCCAGCTCAGGATAGCGCCCAGGGCGTCGGCTCCGGTGATGAAGAAGAGTTCGACGTCGGGCCCGAGGATGCGGCGGAGCTCGCGGAGCGTGTCGATGGTGTAGGTCGGCCCGTCGCGGTCGACCTCGATGCGGCTCACGGTGAACTGCGGGTTCTCCGCTGTGGCGATGACCGTCATGAGGTAGCGGTCCTCGGCGGGCGCGACCTTGGCGAGGTCCTTCTGGTAGGGCCGCCCGGCGGGTACGAAGAGGACTTCGTCGAGCTGGTAGAGGTGGGCGACTTCACTGGCGGCGACGAGGTGGCCGTGGTGGATGGGGTCGAACGTCCCGCCCATCACGCCGACCCGCCGCCGCGCCGGCCGTTCCGGGCGGCTGCGGGACGTGTTGCGGTTCGGCACGGAGCCGTCCCCTCCCTGGTCGTTCGGGCCGGCGGCGCACTGCTCCGCACCGGCTGGAGCCGAGGGTAGTCGACGGCGGGGACACCCGGTCCGCGCGACCCGGCGCGGCGGCGCACCGGCAGCGGCAGACTCGCGTCATATCTCGTTCGCCGAAACCATGGCGCCGCGGGAGGGAGCGCGCATAGCATGCCGCTATGGCCACCAACACACCCGACCGCGCCCGCGTCCGACTGACCGAGATCTCCTCGCGCGCCTACGAGCATCCCGCCGACCGCGGAGCCCTGGTGGCGCTGCGGTCGCTGCGCGGCTTCGACGAGGTCTTCAAGCGACTCTCCGGCCTGTTCAACGAGCGTGCGCTCCGGCTGATGTTCCTCTCCGGCTCGGTGCGCGTCAGTGAGCGGCAGTTCCCCGAGGTCTACGACTACGTGCGGGACGCCGCCTACGTCCTCGACCTGGATGAGGTCCCCGAGCTCTACATCCAGATGAACCCGAAGCCGAACGCGATGGCGATCGGCAGCCAGCGCCCGTTCATCGTGATGACCACGGGCCTGTTCGACCTGCTCGACCCGGAGGAGCAGCGGTTCGTGGTCGGCCACGAGGTGGGCCACATCCTGTCCGGGCACGCCGTGTACCGCACGATGCTGCTGGCGCTGATCCAGTTGGCGGCACGGGTCGCGTGGATCCCGCTGGGCTACATCGGCCTGCGTGCGATCGTCGCGGCGCTGGAGGAGTGGTACCGCAAGTCGGAGCTGTCCTGCGACCGGGCCGGCGTGCTGGCGGTGCAGAACCCGGAGGCCGGCAAGCGCGCGCTGATGAAGATCGCGGGCGGTTCGCGGCTGGCGGAGATGAACCCGGACGCGTTCCTGGAGCAGGCGCGCGAGTACGAGGAGGGCGGCGACGCGCGGGACGGCGTGCTGAAGCTGCTCAGCCTGCTGGGCACGACGCACCCGTTCGCGGTAGTGCGCCTGGCGGAGCTGCACCGCTGGGTGGAGGACGGCTCCTACGCCCGCATCGTCGGCGGCGACTACCCGCGCCGCTCGGAGGACGCGAACGCCTCGGTGGGCGCGGAGGCGCGCAGCGCCGCGGACTCCTACAAGAAGTCCTGGGAGCGCTCGTCGGACCCGCTGATCGGCACGCTGCGCGACGTGGCCGGCAGCGCGGCGGACGCCGGCGGCAAGCTGTTCGACACGGTCGCCGACCGGTGGAAGAGCGCGGGCCGCCCGCGCGAGTCGTCGGGTTCCTCGGCCGGCTCCTCCGGTCCTTCGGACGGCGGCGCCTCCTCCTGACGGCGCCCGCCGCCGCACTGCGCCCGGCCCTGCTTCCCGCCGATACGGCGACTGCCCCTGCCCGTGCCCCCGGCCAGGGCCGCCGGCCCTGCGCCCGCCCGGCCGCTCCCCTGCACCTGCGCGGTTCCCGCCCCGGGCGGCATCCACCGCGAGCGGTGTCGGCGGTGCACCCGGTGCGCGGCCGGAGAACGAGCCGGGGCCGGCCCGCTTCTCCACCTCGCCTCCCCGGCCGGGGAGAGGGGCGCGAGGGGCGTGCCAGGGCGGTGCGCAGCAGCGCAGTGGTCCACCCGACACGCCCCGGAGCGGAGCCCCTGCCGCGTCCGCGCGGCGGCACCCGCCTACCCGATGCGGGCCACGCCGCCCGTCATGAACCGCGCGGCGATCGACGTGCTGTCGGCCACGATGCCGTCCGGACGCCACAGCGGCAGCGGCACCAGACCGGGCGCCAGCAGCTCCATGCCGTCGAAGTACGCCATCAGCTCCTCCGGCGTCCGCACGCGCCCGGTGCCGAGCTGCTCCAGCAGGACCCGCTCCAGCTCCTTGCTCTCCGGTGCGTCGCCGAGCCGGGTGAAGTTGGTGATGAAGAAGTAGGAGCCCGGGGCGACGGCGTCCCGCAGTGCGGCGACGATCCCGTTGGGGTCCTCCTCGTCGAGGATGTGGTGGAGGATGCCGCAGAGCATCACGCAGACCGGGCGGCCCAGGTCGATGCGCTCGCGCACCTCGGGGTGGTTGAGGACGGCCTGCGGGTCGCGGAGGTCGGCGGTGACGACGTGCGTCTTGGGGTTGTCGGCGAGGATGGCGTGCCCGTGCGCCGACACGAGCGGGTCGATGTCGACGTAGACGACCGACGCGTCCGGGTTGGTCTCGTGCACCACCTCGTGGGTGTTGCGCGCGGTCGGCAGGCCGGAGCCGAGGTCGAGGAACTGGTCGATCCCCTCCTGGGCGAGCGAGCGCACCACGCGGTGCAGGATCGCGCGGTTGTGCAGCGCGATCTCCTTGAGCTCCGGCATGACACCGAGACTGGCCTGCGCCACCTCGCGGTCGATCGCGTAGTTGTCCTTGCCGTTCAGCATGACGTCGTACACGCGGGCGGCCGTGGGCACGCCGTGGTCGAATGCGGCGCTGTCGCCGCTGGTGGGGTGATCGCTCACGAGGGGCTCCAAAAACGTGAAATCGCCTACTAATGCGGCAGTGTAGCGCTCCTGGGCCCCCTGGGGCAGACGCGGAGCGATCATCCCGCTGCCCTGGGGAGCCGCGCGCGGGAGCGGCACGCGTGCGCGGCAGCCCCGCCCGGTGCCGACCTGCAGGTGCGGCCCCGGGGCGGGCGTTCCGGTTCCCCGCCTCGGTGGAGCCGCCGGTGCAGAAGAACGGCCGGGAGCTCCCGCGTTCCCCGGACTGCCGGACCGGCGGCGGGCCCGCGGCACCGGTCTGGACGCACGGGAAGCCGCGGAGTGGAGTGCCGGCCGGCCACCGCGCGGGGCGCCTGTGTCCCCCCGACGGAGCGGGCCGAGCACCCGGCGCCGCCGGCAGCGCGGAGCCGGCGGCGCGGCGGCCCTTCCGCGGAGCAGCACGCCGCAGCCGCGGGAGGGGGCGGGCACGTCCCCGTCAGCGCCGGACGGCGGCCCCGGTGCACGCGCGCTGCACCGCACGGGCCGCCGCAGGCAGTCCGGCGGTTCGGGCGCGAACGGAAACCGCCGCACCGCCCGAAGCGGTGCGGCGGCCTGCGGAAGCACCCGGGGCCCGGCTCGCTACCGCGCCGCCGGCCCGCTGCCGCCGTCCGGGCTCAGCGCACGTGGCCGTCGCCGGTCACGACGTACTTGGTGGAGGTCATCTCGCGCAGCCCCATCGGGCCGCGCGCGTGCAGCTTCTGGGTGGAGATCCCGATCTCGGCGCCGAAGCCGAACTCGCCGCCGTCGGTGAACCGGGTGGAGGCGTTGACCATGACGGCCGCGGAGTCCACTCGCGCGGTGAAGTACCGGATGGCGCTCTGGGAGTCGGCGACGATGGCCTCGGTGTGCTGCGTCGAGTAGGTGCGGATATGCTCGAGCGCCTCGTCCGCCGAGCCGACGACCTTCACCGCGAGGTCCATCGAGAGGTACTCGGTGGCCCAGTCGTCCTCGGTGGCCGGCACCACCCGGTCGTCGTAGGAGAGCACGCGGTCGTCGCCGTGCACGGTCACACCGAGCTCGGCGAACCGGCTGAGCAGCCGCGGCAGGAACCGGTCGGCGACCGCCTCGTGCACCAGCAGCGTCTCCGCGGCGTTGCAGACCGACGTGCGCTGCGCCTTGGCATTGGCGGCGATCGCGGCGGCCTTGCCGAGGTCGGCGGAGGCGTCCACGTAGACGTGGCAGTTGCCCTCACCGGTCTCGATCACCGGCACGGTGGACTCGCGCACCACGGTCTGGATGAGCGCGCCGCCGCCGCGCGGGATGAGCACGTCGACGAGGCCGCGGGCGCGCATCAGCGCACGGGCCGAGTCGCGGCCGGCACCGGGCACCAGCTGCACCGCGTCAGCGGGGACGGCGCTCTTCTCCAGGGCCCCGCGGATCACCTCGACGATGCGCGTGTTGGAGGAGTAGGCCGAGGCGGAGCCGCGCAGCAGCGCCGCGTTGCCGCTCTTGAGGCAGAGCGCGGCCGCCTCCGCGGTGACGTTGGGCCGGCCCTCGTAGATGATGCCGATGACGCCGAGCGGCACCCGGATCTGGGTGAGTTCGAGGCCGTTGGGCAGCAGCTCGCCGCGGACCACCTCGCCGACCGGGTCGGCGAGCTCGGCGATGTCGCGGACCGCGGCGGCGATCCCGGCGACCTTCTCCTCGGTCAGCGCGAGCCGGTCGACGACGTAGTCCGGCTCGCCGGCGGCGCGGGCCCGCGCCAGGTCCTCGGTGTTGGCGGCGACGATGGCGGCCGCCTCGCGCTCCAGCGCATCGGCGACGTCGGCGAGCGCGGCGTTCTTCTGCTCGGCGGTGAGCGGCGCCTGCGCCGCGGCGGCCGCCTTGGCGTGCCGGGCCGCGGCGAGCACGTCGCGTTCGACGTCGGGTGCGATGTCCGTCATCGTTGGGGGTCCGTTCTTCCCGATCCGCTCCAGTGGGCGGATGCTGCGTCCGAAGTGGTGCCTCAAATGGTGCGGGTGCGGCGGTCGGGGCGGGCGGCGCCCGCTGCGGCATGCCGCCAGCCTACTGCCGCCCGCCCCGACCTGTGGGTTCGCTGCGCCACCGCGCCGGGAACCGGGGCACCGCGGCGGCGGGCGGCGCCCGCGGTCAGGCCGGGCCGGCGTCGAGCAGGACGAGGTCGTCGCGGTGCACGACCTCCCGCTCGTACTCCGGGCCCATCTCGCGGGCGAGCCAGCGGGTAGACCGGCCCATGAGGGCCGGCACCTCGGCGGCGTCGTAGTTGACCAGGCCGCGCGCGACGACCCGGCCGTCCTCGGCGCACAGGTCGACGGGGTCGCCGGCGTGGAAGTCGCCGTGCACCTTCACCACGCCGGCCGGCAGGAGCGATGCCTGCCGCGCGGTGACGGCGCGCACCGCGCCCGGGTCGAGAACGACGCTGCCGCGGGCAGCGGTGGCGTGCGCGAGCCACAGCTGGCGGGCGGACGGGCGGCGCCCGCCGTCCGCGGTGAACAACGTGCCCACCCGCTCACCCGCGATCGCCGCACCGGCGTCGGCGGCCGAGGCGAGCACGGCCGGGACGCCCGCCTCGGTGGCGATCCGCGCGGACGCGAGCTTGGTGGCCATACCGCCGGTGCCGACACCGCGGCTGCCGGTACCGGCGACGTCCACTCCGGTGAGCGCGCGCACCGACGGCACCCAGGGGATGCGCCGGGCGCCGGGCCGGGACGGGTCGCCGTCGTAGAGCGCGTCGACGTCGGAGAGCAGGACCAGCGCGTCCGCACGGAGCAGGTGCGCGACCAGCGCGGCGAGCCGGTCGTTGTCGCCGAACCGGATCTCGTGCGTGGCGACGGTGTCGTTCTCGTTGACGATGGGCACCGCACCCATGTCGAGCAGGCGGCGCAGGGTGCGCTGCGCGTTGCGGTACTGCACCCGGCGCATCATGTCCTCGACGGTGAGCAGGACCTGCGCGGCGGTGAGACCGTGGCGGGCGAAGGCCGCCGTGTAGTGGGCCACCAGCAGGCCCTGGCCGACGCTCGCGGCGGCCTGCTGGGTGGCGAGGTCCTTGGGGCGCGACGGCAGCGACAGCGGCGTCATCCCGGCGGCCACCGCGCCGGAGGAGACGAGCACCAGCTCGGTCCCTGCCTCGCGGCGCTTGCTGAGCACGTCGGTGAGGTCGGCGATGCGGCCCCCGTCGATGTGCCCGTCCGGGGTGGTCAGCGAAGACGACCCGACCTTGACCACGACGCGGCGGGCGCGGCCGACCGCGGCGCGCTCCTGCACCTCCGCCTCCGCGGCCTCCGGCTGCGCCCCCGCCGGGCAGCCGGTCAGCGGCTGCTGCTCAGACTGCGACGAACGGTCCGGCGTTGACTCGTGCACGGTGCACGACTTCCCCTCTGCATCGGACGTTGCCCGCAGATGCGGGCCGCTGCGCCCTAGGGCGTGTTAGGTGAACAACTGTCCTGCTGCGCGGAGCCCTGGCACGCCCCTCGCGGCGTTCTCCTCAGTCGACAGGAAAACCCACCCTGACTCCCTCGTCGGCCTTGCGATGAACGCACCAGGGCACCGCTCGCGACAAACGCCATCCACCAAACACGCCCTGACGGCCGCTCCGATCGGGAGCGGCGCGGTCCCCGCGCGGTGTCAGGCGAGCCTGTTGTCAGTGCCGCGCGGGCCGGCCGGGATGTGGCCCGCGTCGACGCCCGGCGCCCAGTCGAACACCACGGAGTCCTCCTCGGTTCCGATGTAGACCTCGGCGCCCTCCTCGGCGCCGGCCTTGCGCAGCGCCTCTTCCACCCCGAGCCGGTCGAGGCGCTCGGCGAGGTAGCCGACGGCCTCTTCGTTGGAGAAGTCGGTCTGGCGCACCCAGCGGGCCGGCTTGCCGCCGGCGATGCGGAAGGTGTTGTCGCCGAGCGGGACCACCGAGAACGGGGTCTCGCCGAGCGCGCGCGGCTGCAGGACGACGCGGGTGGGCTCGGGCGCGGGGCGCGCGGCACGGGTCCGGGCCACTTCCTCGCCCATGGCGAAGGAGAGCGCGCGCAGGCCCTCGCGGCTGGCGGCGGAGATCTCGAAGACGCGGTAGCCGCGCTCTTCCAGCAGCGGCCGGACCATGTCGGCGAGGTCGCGCGCTTCGGGCACGTCGACCTTGTTGAGCGCGACCAGCCGCGGCCGGTCGGACAGGTCGACGCCGGTCAGCTCGCCGTAGGAGGAGAGCTCGGCCTCGAGCGCCTCAAGGTCGCTGACCGGGTCCCGGTTGGGCTCGTAGGTGGCGCAGTCCAGCACGTGCAGCAGCATGCTGCAGCGCTCGATGTGGCGAAGGAAGGAGAGCCCCAGGCCCTTGCCGGAGCTGGCCCCCGGGATGAGGCCGGGCACGTCGGCGACGACGTACTGGGTCTCGCCGGCCTCGACGACGCCGAGGTGCGGGATGAGTGTGGTGAAGGGGTAGTCGGCGACCTTCGGCTTGGCGGCCGACACCGCTGCCACCAGTGAGGACTTGCCTGCGCTGGGGAAGCCGAGCAGGCCGACGTCGGCGATGGTCTTGATCTCGAGCCGGACGTCAACCGCCTCGCCCTCCTCCCCCTTCAGGGCGAAGCCGGGCGCCTTGCGCTTGGGCGTGGCCAGCGACGCGTTGCCGAGGCCGCCGGAGCCGCCGCGGGCGAGGACCAGGCGGGTGCCTGCGCCGACCAGGTCGGCGATGACCTCGCCGTCGCTGCCGGTGACGACCGTCCCGTCGGGTACCGGCAGAACGAGCGTGTCGCCGTTGGCACCGGACCGGTTGCCGCCCTTGCCGGGCGTGCCGTTGCCGGCCTTGCGGTGCGGGCGGCGCTGGTAGTCCAGCAGGGTTGCGGCGTTGGGGTCGACCTCGAGGACGATGTCGCCGCCGCGGCCGCCGTCGGCGCCGTCCGGGCCGCCCAGCGGCTTGAACTTCTCCCGGTGGATGGATGCGCAGCCGTGCCCGCCGTCGCCGGCCTTGACGTGCAGCGCGGCCTCGTCGACGAAATCGGGCATCGGTTCTCTACTCCCCTGTCGGGTGGCTCGGCGGCCGGATGCCGCAGAGCACGCAGGGCGGGCCAGTCGGACCTGGCCCGCCCTGTGCTGCAACGTTGTCCGGGCCCGCGTTACTCCGCGGCGGCCGGGACGATGTTGATGGCCTTGCGGCCGCGCCGGTTGCCGAACTCGACGGTGCCGGCGACCAGCGCGAACAGCGTGTCGTCGCCGCCGCGGCCGACGTTGTCGCCCGGGTGCGTGCTGGTGCCGCGCTGGCGGATCAGGATCTCGCCGGCCTTGACGCTCTGGCCGCCGAAGCGCTTCACGCCGAGCCGCTTCGCATTGGAGTCGCGGCCGTTACGGCTGGACGATGCGCCCTTCTTGTGTGCCATTTCGGCGTCCTCCTACTTCGCGGCGATACCGGTGACGCGGACCCGGGTGTACTTCTGCCGGTGGCCCATGCGCTTCTTGTAGCCGGTCTTGTTCTTGTACTTCATGATGTTGATCTTGGGGCCCGTGGCGCCGCCGATGACCTCGGCGGTGACCTGGTAGCCGCTCAGGTCGCTGGCCTCGCTGATGACCTTGCCGTCGTTGACGACAAGCAGCGGCTCCCACGTGAGCGTGGCACCGGCCTCGCCAGGGACCTTGTCGATGTTCAAGACGTCATCGACAGACACCTTCTCCTGTCGGCCGCCCGCTCGCACGATCGCGTACACCGGGGAACTCTCTTCCTGCTCGTAGTCCATCCCCCACCGGGGCGGGGAGTCCATCCCCACCGGGGGCGGGAGTGATATGCGCTGCTGTTGACCGCAGTGGCACCCAACGGCCGTAGCGGGGGCGTGGGAAAGCCAAGTCGGGTCTCGGGCGCGCGAGTGTTCGGGGCGCGCCGACGCACCGACGCCAAGATTACCATCCGCTGGTCGGCGGAGAGCACGTGCTCCCGAGCACGCCCGCCCGGCCCCGCTGCCGCAACAGCACTGACCGGTCGGCAGGGGCGCCGCGCTGCGCTGCGCGGACGCCGCTGCCCCTGCTGCTCCGCGGAGCGCGGACCGGAAGGCCCTGCGCTGCGCGGTGCAGCACCGCGCTGCGGCGGGGGCCCGCCCGGACCCCCGCCGCAGCGCACGTCTCAGCCCGCGTCGACCGCGGCGGGGCCGGCCGTCTCTGCCGCCGCCTTGGTGCGGCGGGTGCGGCGGCGGCGCGGGCGCTCCGCACCGTCGTCCTCGGCCGCGTCCCCTTCGGCGGCGGTTCCGGGCTCGGCACCGGCGTCGGCTTCGGGCTCCGGCTCGGCCGGGGCCGCCGCCGGGCGGGTGGCGCGGCGGCTGCGCTTCGCGCGCGGTGCGGCGGCCTCCTCCGGAGCGTCACCGGCGGCGCCGCCGGTGACGCTC
>NZ_BAAGXT010000025.1:0-87220 GCF_054779695.1 Nocardiopsis coralliicola
TCGGGCGGGCGGCGCGGCGGCGATGCCGAGCGCGGCCGCGCCCGCGGCGGCAGCGCCGCCGATCAGCACGGCGCGCCGCGTGGCGCCGAAGCGCCCGGTTCCCGGGACGGCGCCCGTACCGCCCGGGGCGGACAGGAGCGGGGCGGGCAGGGCGGGAACCAGCAGGGAGGGCGCTCTAGAGGGGAGCCGCGGGGGCGGGGCGAGGGCGGCGGGCAGGCGGTGCGGAGTGGGCGGGGAAGCGGGGGATTGCGGGTGCGGGACTCCCGGCATGCGCGCTCCTGGGACTCGGCGGGTGCCCGCCGCCCGCTGGGGCGGCGGTGCGGGACCGTGCTCCATCCCGCCATGGGGGACGGACGGTTCCAACCCCCACGCAATGAACATCAGAACCGCGAATGTGACGGATCAGTGACGTTTCGTGTCCGTCGGCGCGTCGCGCCCGGTCCCGCCGCCGGGCGCCGATCGCGTCCGGCCGGCCCGCGTCCGATTCCGGTCGAGAGCTTGCTTCCCGGCCCGGCAGATGCGCGGCTAGGAAAGCTTTCACCAGGCGTTATCCCATGCCCCCTGAGGTGCGGCGGGTCCCGCCCGGCGCTCCGGGCGCAGCACCGCAACGGTGCCGCAGCCGCCCCAGCCGCTGCGTCGGGGACGAGCGGGCGGCGCGCGATCCGGTCACGCTCCGCAACCGCGGGCCCGGTCAGCACGTCCCGGAGCGGAGGGCAGGGGCCCGGGTGGGGCAGCTCCCGAGGGGAAGGACCGGCGCGCCGGCAGTATTCTGCACCGTTCCCGGGAAAGTACACGCCACAGCCCTCCGCACATCATCCACGCCAGTAATCGAGCGAAGACGGGAACAACCCCCGGCCGACGGCGACAGAAGGCGATGCATTGACCGATCCCCATGCCCGGATTCACGCGGCCTTGCGCGGCCTGCACAGCCCCGCGGAGCGGGAGAAGATCGCCAAGCGGCTACCGGCCGAGAGCGGTGTGGACGCGATCGGTGTGCGGATGAAGCAAGTGTTCGACACCGCCAAGGAGTGGACGGACATCGACCTGCCCGATGTTGCCGGCCTGCTCTGCAGCAGGTGGTACGAAGTGCGTATGGTCGGTGTCTCGATCCTCGACTTCAAGGCGCGGCGCCGGGACCTGGACGACGACGGGCGGCACCGGCTCTACGCGACCTATCTGGGCAACCACGAGTTCATCAACCTCTGGGACTTCGTCGATCGGGCCGCTCCCCGCGTGGTCGGCTGGTACCTGCTCGACAAGTCGCGCCGGCCGCTGTTCGAGCTCGCCCGGTCGGCACGCCCGATCGAGCGCCGCACGGCGATCACCGCCTCCTTCTGGCTCATCCGGCAGAGCGATCTCGACGATCCGCTTGCCCTGGCCCGCCTTCTGCTCGACGATCCCAGCGACCTGGTCGCCCGACCGGTCGGAACCGCGCTGCGCGAGGTCGGCAAGATCGACCAGGGCCGCCTGCTCGACTTCCTCAGCGCACACCGCCACCGGATGAGCCGCCCTACCCTCCGCCTCGCGACCTCACTGCTCCCCGAGGAGGACCGTTGACCGCCTCAGGGGTGCGCAACGCCCGGACGCTCTGGCACTGCCCCCAGGGGGCGCAGATGGCGGGCGGCACCCTGCCGCTAGCCCCTGCCCCGGGTGCCTGCCGGATCGCTGCTGCGGCGCCGGTGAGCAGGTAGCCGCAGCTTCCGGCGGTTCCGCCGGGCACCGCGGTGGAGCGCCGGCCGCGCCCGGCGACCGGGGCGGAGCCGGCACGCCGGGTCACCGGAGTGCGCGCACCGCGCGGTCCACGTCGTCGTCGGTGTTGTACAGGTGGAAGGCGAGCCGTGTCCGGCCCGCGCGCTCGGTCACCGTGATCCCGGCGCGGGACAGGCGCTCGGCGGCGCCCGGCAGGTCGATCGCCGTGATCGCCGAGCCCAGCGGCTCCAGCCCGAGCTCGCCGCGGAAGCGGTCGGCCAGCGCCGTGTTGTGCGCGCCCACCTGCTCCACACCCGCTGCGACGAGCGCGGCCGTGCTCTGCGCTGCGGCGACCCCGGCGAACCAGTTGGGTGCGGCGTCGAACGCGCGCGCCGTCGCGGCGAGCTCCATGTCCGCGGCGTAGAACGACGACGCCGGCACCGCGGCCGCGGCGGGGTTGGCGGCCTGCGGGCGCAGTGCGGCCCGGACCTGCGGGGTGAGCACGGCGAACGCCAGCCCGCGCGGAGCCATCAGCCACTTGTAGGCCGAACCGACCAGCACGTCGGCGCCGATGCCGCCCAGCGGATACCAGCCGGCGGCCTGGGTGACGTCGGCGACGACCCGCGCCCCCGCGGCGCGCGCGGCCGCGGCGATGTCCGCCGCGGGGGCGATCGCTCCGTCGGCCGACTGCACGGGGCTGTAGGCGACGGTGTGCGTGCCCGGTTCCACCGCCTCGGCGAGCTTCGCCAGCGGCGCGCGGCGGACCGTGACACCGCGGTCGGCCTGCGCCAGCCAGGGGAACACGACCGAGGTGAACTCGCCCTCCGGCAGCAGCACCTCCGCACCGTCCGGCACTGACGCGGCGACCACGCCCACCAGCTGCGACGTTGCCGCGCCGAGGGCGGTGTCGTCCACCCGTGCGCCGGCGATGGCCGCCACGTTGGCCCGGGTGCGCTCCACCGCGGCGTCCCAGTCGCTGGGCGCGGCGGTGGCGGAGCCCCAGCCGGAGAGCGCCTCGTCGAGCGCGGCCCGGGCGTGCAGCGGAGGGATGCCGTACTGTGCGGTATTGAGCCAGGTGCGCTCCAGGTCCCACGCGGAGCCGCCCGCGGTGCGGCGCACGCTGCTGCCGGCGGCGGGCGGGGCCTCGGAGGACGTGTCATCGCGGCGCGCTCCGCCGCTCAGGCCGGTACTCATGGAGCCAGTATCGCGCCGGCGTGCCCGGAGCCGCAGACCGGGGCGGACCGCCGGGGGCGGACATCGCGGCGCCGAAGGTCAGGGTTTGCGGGCCACCGCGCAGAACTCGTCCACCGGCTCCGCGGAGCCGTCCGGCCCGGGACGCCACTCGGTGCAGGAGACGACACCGGGCTCCAGGATCTCCAGCTCCTCCAGCATCGCCGCGATCTCCTGGGGCGTGCGCGCCGTCAGCTTCGGCGTGCTGCTCTCGTTCCAGACCCGCACGACCTCGCGGGCGCGCTCGGGGTGCACGACCGCGGTGGGGTGGCTGATCGCCACGTGGCTGCCGGGGGCCAGCGCGGCCGACAGCCGGCCGATGGCACGGCGCACCTCGGCGCCGTCCTCGACGAAGTTGGCGACGCCGAGCAGCATCAGCCCGACCGGGCGGTCGAAATCGAGGGTGCGCGCCGCCTCGGTGAGGATCCGGTCGGGGTCGCGGAAGTCGGCGTGCACGTAGGCGGCCGCGCCCTCCGGGGTGCTCTGCAGCAGCCGGTCCGCTTGGGCGAGGACCAGCGGGTCGTGGTCGGTGTAGACGGTGCGGGCCTCCGGAGCGCACCGCTGGGCGACCTGGTGGGTGTTGTCGGCGGTGGGCAGGCCGGACCCGACGTCCAGGAACTGGCGGAGCCCCGCCTCGGCCGCCATGTACTGCACCGCACGGGCCAAGAACGCCCGGTCAGCCCGGGCGTTGTCGGCGATCTCCGGGAAGAACCCGCGGATCTGCTCGCCCATCGCCCGGTCGGCGGGGTAGTGGTCGTCGCCGCCGAGCCAGTAGTTCCAGATGCGCGCGCTGTGCGGCACGCGGGTGTCGATCGCCTCGCCCATCGGGTTCCCCCTCTCCCCGCGGCCGTCCCCCGCGGTGGGGGAACAGTAGCGCGCCGGACGCAGTCCGGGCAGCGCGCTGCAGCCCTTCAGCGGAACGCGGCGGCGTGGTCGGCCGCCCAGGCCGAGTAGGGCAGAGCGGGCCGCCCGAGGACCTCCAGCACGTCGCCGGTCACGTGGTCCATCCCCGATCCCTCCGCGCGCACGTCGAGCAGCCAGTCGGCGACCTCCGCCGGCATCGCCCCGTCCGCGGTCCACCGCTCCCGGGCCCCGGCGCTGCCGAGTTCGACCAGCCGCAGCGGCCGCCCGAGCGCTTCGGCGAGCTGCTCCACCAGTGTGCGGCGGCTCAGCGCCGCCGGCCCGGTCACCTCGTAGATGCGGTCGGCGGGGTGGTCGCCCAGCAGCAGCGCGGCGGCCATCGCGCCGATGTCGGCCTCGTGCACCACGGAGCTGCGGAAGTCGGCGAAGGGCTCGTAGACGGCCCCTTCGCTGCGGACCGCGCCGGCCCACTCCAGGGTGTTGGCCATGTACTCCCACGGCTCGACGTGCACGGTCGGCACGCCGGCTGCCCGCATCTGCTCGACGGCGTACTCGTCGCCTCCGCCCGGAACGGCGGTGGCGCGGCGCACCCCGGCGCGCGCGGCCGCCCGGGCGAAGGCCGGCGCCGCAGCGACGGTGGCGGCGTCGTGCAGGCTGATCAGGTGGATGCGGTCGACACCAGACAGGGCTGCGGGCCAGCTCGCGGGGTCGGTGAGGTCGCCGCCGGCGGCGACGGCCCCCCGCGGGAGCCCGGCGGTGCGCGGCCGCCGGGTCAGCGCGCGGACCTCCTCGCCCGCGTCGAGGAGGGCGCGGACGACATGGCGTCCGACAGTGCCGGTGGCGCCGGTCACCAGAGTCGTCATCGATGGCTCCGCTCGGGTCGGGGCGGAGGCGACATCCTGGCGCATCCGGGCGGCGTCCGTCTACAGGCCGCCTGCGATGTTCCACGTGGAACCGTTGACCTGCACAAAGGAAGGGAAAGCGGCGGATTCGGCGCCGATCGGGCGGAGCATCGGTGCGGGGCCGGCGCGCGCCGCAGGGAGGGCGGGGCGCCGGGCGCGGCGGGGGCGCGGCCGTACCGCCGGGCGGTGCGGTGCATCCGGTGCCGGGGCGCCGGCGGCGCGGTTCATTCGGCTGGAGGGTGCCGCCGCGGCGGGCTGATCGCGCGGGTCCGGGGCCGGGCAGCGCGCCGCGGGAAGTTCTGGCCGGAAGGGTCCTAGAGGCGCCGCTGCTGAGCGGCGGAGACGAAGGCCGCCCACTCTGCGGGCGGCAGGCGGAGCACCGCCCGCAGCGGATGGCGGCTGTCCCGCAGCAGCACCCCGTGGGGGCCGCCCCGGACCGGGTCCGGGGCGGCTTCCACGCAGTCGCCGCCCTTGGAGCTGCTGTAGGTGCTCTTGTGCCAGGCGAGGTGTTCAGTCAAGGCTCTCCCGGACCTTTCTGACGA
This sequence comes from Nocardiopsis coralliicola, assembly GCF_054779695.1. Lineage (NCBI taxonomy): Bacteria > Bacillati > Actinomycetota > Actinomycetes > Streptosporangiales > Nocardiopsidaceae > Nocardiopsis > Nocardiopsis coralliicola. The sequence goes on from NZ_BAAGXT010000025.1 coordinate 5,225, forward strand.
GGTCCTCCGACTCCGCGGGTGGCAGGGCCACGGCGCGCAGGTCTTCGAAGGCCGCCGCGTACTCGGCGGGGGCATCCGGGTCGCGCGGGTCCTCCACCAGCAGCGACTTGTTGCGGGTCTCCAGCACCACCACCTGGCGGCCCTCCACGGTGAGCAGCTGGAAGCTGCCGTCGAGCCCGGGGTGCGGCGCGGTGGAGAGCCGCACGATCTGGATCGTGATGTTGCTGCTCGCGCCCACGTCGAGGAGGTGGTCGAGTTGCTTGGTCAAGGTCGCGTATCCCCCTACCGGGCGCGAGAGCACGCCCTCGTCCAGCACCACGAGCAGCTGCGGCCGGTCGTCGGCCCAGAGCAGGGCTTGGCGCCCCATCCGGCCGGTGACCAGGGCGTCGATGTGCGACATCGGCGAACGCGGGTAGCCGGACTGGAACTGGGCCCGGGCATAGCCCTCCACCTGCAGCAGGCCGGGCACCAGGCCCAGCTGGAACTGGCGGATCTCGCTGGCGCTGCGCTGCAGCCGGTCGATGTCGCGGAACCACTCCGGAATGCCCCCGCCAGTGGAATGGAGCATCCGCGAGACGACCCCGTTTGTGGCGAGCGCCGCATCAATCTGTTCTGCAATGTCTGGTTTGCACGATCTGACGCCGCGCTCGATCGCGCTGATCATCGCCGGCGAGATCGTGAGCCGTTTCGACAGCTGCTCGAGTGAAAATCCCCGAGACGTGCGGATCCGGCGAATGACGCGCCCGACGCGCAGCCACTCTTCCTTGACGTGGTCGCCCATCTCTACAGTTCAGCACAATTATTCGACGAGAGTCTACTTGGAAAAACGAAGCTCGCCATTTCCGTGTAATCGCTGGCCCCGCGGAGCCCGGAGCCGGGATGGTTGCTGCATTCGGCCCCGCACGGCGGGCAGGCAGACCGGCAGGAGAGCGATCCATGGCACCGCGACTGGCGCACCCGCGCCGCCCCCCGGCGCGCGGGTGCGTGCTGGCCTCGCGGTTCGTCCGAGGGTTCGCCGGTACGGGGCCGAACGTGCGCACCGCCCGGGACTGGGCGGCCCGCGCACTGGCAGGGCTGGGTCCCGATGCCGCCGAGACGGTACGGCTGCTCGTCGGCGAAGCGGTGACCAACGCCGTGGCGCACACCAGGTCGGGCGCACCCAACGGTGCGTTCGCCGTCGTCGTCGCGGTATCCGGGCGGCACGCCCGCATCGAGGTCCACGATGCGGGCGGTGCTGCGACCGAGCCCGCCCCGGCCGCTCCCGACCCCCTCAGTGAGAGCGGCCGGGGCGTCTCACTCATCAGCGTCCTCGCCGATGAGTGGGGTGTCCTGACCAGCCCGGCGTGCGGGGTGTACTTCACCCTGAGCCGTCCGGTCCGGTGGTGACCGGCCGGCCCGCGCTTCCCCCCGCGCGGTCAGGTCAGGCGGGGCCGCACCGTTCCCCCCGTGCGGCCCCGCCGTGTTTCTCTGCCGGTGCAGTATGGCAGGTGTACGGTGAATTTCCCGGGAATGCCGATTATTGCCGCATGTCCGTTTTTTCTGCCGGGGGCTAGGCGGCCGGGCGGCGCATTTCGGCAATGGTGCTCCGTGGTCATTTCGGGCGTATGTTCTGAAAATCGGCATAATGATTGACGTCCGGAGCGGGGGCGGAGAATCGGGTTCCGGCAGCCCGGGGAAATCGGATCCGATTCCGTTGCTCCGTCATTCTGCGGGGGCTGGACCGCCCCATTGGCCGGTGGCAGGTGTGTGCTGCCGCGTATCCGGCAGTGTCATCCGTGCGGCGGTGTCAACGGCCGCGACCACGGATCGGCGGCCTCCGCAACGGCTCCGCCACGGCTGTGCTGCCCGCGGGGCGCGGCCGCAGGGCCGGGCAGCCGCTGCTGCGCGCCTGCTCAGAGGGCCCCCGCCTGCTGCAGAGCGGTGCGCAGGCGGTGCACACCGTCGATGATCTCCGCGGTGCCCGCCGTGCCGAGGAAGGACAGGCGCAGCCGCGGGCCCGGCGGCTCGGAAGGGTGGAAGGGGCGTCCGGGGGCGACCGCGACGCCCGCCCGCGCCGCTGCCGCAGCGACGGCGGACTCGTCGGCCCCCTGCGGCAGGTGCAGCCACAGGTGCCCGCCGCCTCCGGGCAGGTGCGGGGCCGGCAGCTCGGGGAGGCCGGCCAGCAGCGCCGACGCCATCGCGGTGCGCCGTTCGGCCAGAGCCGTCCCGACCGCCCGCAGGTGGCGGCCCCACGCGGGAGAGGAGACCAGCTCCAGCGCGGCGTCCTGGAGCGGTCGCGGCACGAAGAACATGTCCACCACCTGGATGGCGCGCAGCCGCCGCACCACCGGGCCGCGCGCGGCGAGCGCACCCACCCGCAGGCTCGGTGACGTCGCCTTGGTCAGCGAGCGCACGTGCACCACGGTGCCGTGCTCGTCCTGTGCGGCCAGTGGCGGCGGCTGCGCGCCGGAGTCGGCGTGGGCGAGGTGGCGCGCGAAGTCGTCCTCGACGATGAACGCGCCCGCATCGCGCGCGATCCGGAGGACCTCGCTGCGGCGGTGCGGCGCGAGTACCGCCCCCGTCGGGTTGTGGAAGAGCGGCTGGCACACGAGTGCGCGGGCGCCGGTCGACGCGAACGCCTCGGCGAGCAGGTCGGTGCGCAGGCCGTCGGCGTCGACCGGCACCGGAACCGGGCGCGCGCCCGACGCGCGCGCCACCGCCAGGAGCCCCGGATAGGTCGGCGACTCCACCAGCACGGCAGCGCCGGGTGGGGTGAGAGCGCGCAGCGCCGTCGCCAGCGCGCTCTGCCCGCCCGCGGTGACCAGGACCCCGGAGGCGTCGAGCAGCCCGGACGCCCCGCCGATCTCGCGCGCGAACCAGTGCCGCAGCTCCGCCACGCCCTCGACGGGCGGGCGGTCCCAGGCGCCGGGGCGGCGGCCGGCGCGGGCCAGGGCCGCACTGAGGGCGCGCTCCGGGACCAGCGCCGAGTGCAGATAGCCGCCGCTGAAGCTGACCGTCCCCGGCGGTGGAGCGGTGAGCGTCGCCAGCACGCCGCTGTCGTCGACGACGCGGGGCAGCGACTCGCCGCCGGCTCCGGCCGGCTCTGCGCTGAGGGCGACCTCCTGCCAGGAGGTGTCGCCGCCCCGGGCCGGACCGCCGGCCCGGGCGCGGAACGCCCCGGCACCCGGCCGCGTGGTGACCAGCCCCTCTGCGGCCAGTAGCGCCACCGCACGGGACACCGTCACCGGGCTGACACCGAACCGCTCGACCAGCTTCCGGCTGGACGGCAGCTTCTCGCCAGGAGAGTAGCGGATGAGCTCCTGGCGCAGAGACGCCGCCAGATCGCCCACACTGCTACTCTTTTTCATGAGAGTAGATAATAGCGCTACCGTTCCGAGTTCGGTAGCGGTCCGCACCGGAACGCTCGCGGCGGTGCTCGGCGTCGCCGGCTTCTCGCTGATCCTGCCGGCGACCCAGTGGGCCTTCACCGGGTTCGGGCCCTGGACCACTACCGGCCTGCGCGCCACCCTGGCCGGCGCCGCGGCAGCCCTCTACCTCTGGTCGGTGCGGGCGCCGCGCCCGCAGCGGGCCGACCTGCCCGGCCTGGCTGTCGTGGCGGTGGGCTGCGTGCTCGGCTTCCCGCTACTCACCACACTCGCGCTGGTCACCACGGCGACCGCGGACGCGGCCGTGGTGATCGGCGCACTGCCGCTGGCGACCGCCGCCCTCGCGTCCCTGCGCAGCGGCATCCGCCATTCGCCGCTGTTCTGGTGCGCCGCAGTCGCCGGCGCGGTTGTGATCACCGCGTTCACCCTGGTCCGGACGGGTTTCTCACCGGGAGCGGCCGACCTGCTGCTGGTGGCCGCGGTCGCGGTCTGCGCCGCCGGCTACGCCGAGGGCGGACGGCTCGCCGGGCGCATGCCGGGCGGGCACGTCATCGCCTGGGCACTCGTGGCCTGCCTGCCGGCCGGCTGCGCGGTGGCCGCGTTCGGCCTGTCCGCCGAGCCGGCCGACCCGGGGCCGTTCGCCCTGGCCGGAGTGGCCTACCTCGCCCTCGCCGGGCAGTTCGGCGCCTTCATCGCCTGGTACGCCGGCATGGCGCGGATCGGCGTCGCCCGGGCAGGGCAGGTGCAGCTCGCGCAGCCGCTGCTGACCATGGCGGCGGCGGTCGTCCTGCTGGGTGAGGCCCTGCCGCCGGCGGCTCCGGCGGCGGCCCTGGCGGTCCTGGCATGCATCGCCGTGACGCAGCGCGCCCGGTGAGGGTACGGGGGCCGGGGCGCCGGCGGTCGAGCAGGACCTGCACCGGGAACTGAGTACGCATACCGATGCTGCGCTGACGTGCCGGATCTAGCGTCGGAGCATGCTCTACACCACCGCGGGCACGGTCGCTGCCGCCCTCCACTTCGCGTTCCTGGCCTTCGTCGTCTTCGGCGGGTTCCTCGCCTGGCGCTGGCCGCGCCTGCTGGTCCTGCACGCGGCCGTCGCCGCCTACGCGCTCGGCATCGTCATCGTGGGCTGGCCGTGCTTCCTCACCGAGATCGAGAACTGGGCCCGGGCCGGCCTCGGCCAGCCGGTCATGCACAACGGCTTCATCGACCACTACCTCACCGGCACCCTCTATCCCCCGGATCACCTGCTCACTTCGCGCATCGTGATGGGGGCGGTCATCGCGGTGTCCTGGGCCGCGGCGCTGGTGCGCCACGGGGGTGCACTCCGCGCGCCGCTCGCGGGCGGCCGCGCGGACGCGGGCGCCCCGGCTGCAGGCAGCGGCGCCGGCGGTGCTCAGCCGGTGCGCACCGCGCGGATCCGCAGCCGCCGGTAGTCGGCGTACCAGCGCCCGCCGCGGAAGAGGTCCGGCCGGAGCCGCTCGGCGATCCGCTCGCCGAGGGCGGCCGGCTCGGGGGCGCCCGCGGTCAGGTGCGGCGCGAACATGTCCAGCCAGGTGGTGAGCGCGTCGGGTCCGTCCAACGGCGTCGGCCGCTCGAACAGCCGCGCCTCGACCACCTCGAATCCGGCCCCCTCCAGGACCGCGGTGTACTCGGCGATCCCCGGGAAGTACCACGGCGACGCGGGCGCGGGCAGCCCCTGCTCAGCGCGGACCGCGCGGGCCGCGGCCTCGATGGCGGCGACGTTTCCGGCCCCGCCCAGCTCGGCGGCGAGGCGGGTGCCGCGGCGCAGCGCGCCCGCGAGGGCGGCGGCCGCGCGGCCCGCCTCCGGAATCCAGTGCAGCACCGCGTTGCTGAGCACCGCGTCGAAGCCGGACTCCTCCAGGGTGCGCAGGTCGCCGACGCGCAGATCCAGGCCGGGGAAGCGGGCGCGGCCCCGCTCCACCATCTCCGCGCTGGCGTCCACGCCGACCACGTCGGCGCCCGCCTCGGCCAGCTGCGCCGCGTGCTCGCCGGTGCCGCACCCCGCGTCCAGGATGCGCTCGCCGGGTTGCGGCGCGAGCGCGCCGATCAGCTCCGTGCCGTAGGCGGCGACGAAGCCGTGCCGGGTGTCGTACAGGTGGGCGTTCCATGCGGGTCCGGTCATGGTCGGAACCTAACCCGGATGCCCGGAGTATGGAACTCGTGTCTCAATTATTGATACGTCGCCCCGTGGCGCATGCGCTCCCGGGCGGCGGCCGCTGACCGGCGTACCGGGATCTGCTCGGTGGCCCGGGCCAGTCCCATCGGCGGAGTGGCGCTGTAGACCGACTCGGCGCGGGCCACCAGGTAGGTCTCATGCCAGATGCCGACCGCGCCCGGCGCGCGTGCCGCCCTCCGGTTGAAGGCGCGCCATGCGGGCCGGTGCTTCGCCTGGGTGTCGCTCGCATAGGCGTAGAGCTTGTCCAGCGAGTTCCAGTACTGGATCACCGTGGGGTGGCCGCCCTCCAGGGTGAGCCGGTAGCCGAGCATGCCGGAGTCGGGGTCGGCGGACAGCTCGCGCAGCATGGCCGGCATCGCGCGAAAGGGGGGAAGCCACTGGTCGGGGCGGTGCGGGCGGTTGATCGTCATCCCGATGAGGAAGACGACGAGCTCGCCCTCGTGGCGGTGGGTGGTGCGGCTCAGGGTCTTTCGGGCCACGGCGGCCTCCAATTGGATAGTCGAACTCTCCGTTAATGGATAGTTTGACTATCCAATGGAGGGAGGGCGAGGCCGTGGCCGGATGCGGCCGGGATCGGGGGAGGCCGGAAGCTGCCGCGGGCCCGGCGCGGGAACGTGCCGGGCCCGCGGTGCAGGCGTGCCTCAGGGCGCTTCCGCTACAGCTGTGCCAAGTGCTCGAGCGGGAACGGCGGAGCGGCCAGCGGCCGGGTCGCCATGCGCATGAGCATCAGCGGGTTGTCGTCGCCCGCGCTGCGGTTGGCCGACAGGGCGTCGCAGCGGGAGCATCGGTGGATGATCACCCATTCGCCATTGCCGCGTACCGAGATCGCGATCGGCTCCATGCGCGCGCCGCAGTCGGCGGCCCGGTCGCCCGGGACGTCGTCGTCGACGTGCTTGCTGTACAGGCACTGCGGGCAGTGGTTGCGGTGCCGGGTACCGGGAGCGTCCATCGCGACATCGAGGCGGCAGTGGGCGCAGCGGAAGGATTCTGGACCGCGCGGACGGCGCGATCGTGCGGAATCGTGTCGTGGGGACACGGGGACTCCTCGCGGAGAGATACGGGAACGGTCGTCGTGATCCGCACCGCCTCCGCCGCAAGGGCAGTGGACAGGGACTCGGCGCACTGCGGCCGCCGCTGCGGACGCCCGCCCGTCCGGGTCGGGTTCCGCGGGGCCGGATCGCCGCGCGCTACCGGGCCGTGAGCGCCCTCGCGTCAGAGACGGGGGTCGCTTCCCGGGGGGTTCCCCACCGCTTACTGCACATAGTGGCGTCACGCTTCCTTCGCGCCGTGGACTAGGGACGCAGGCGGTGTGCGGCGCTCACCTGCGCCACCACCTGCGCCGACCATCAAACGCGAGGCGGCGCGGGCGGCGCAACAGGTTTTCCGGCGGGCGCTCCGGAGCCGGCGCCCTGTCCCGGTTCGAGAAGAGCAGCGGCCTGGGCTGCGCTCCAGGTGCCCCGCGCCCCCGGTCGGCCGGCGAGGTAGGCGCCGGTTCGCTCGGCGCCCCACCGGTGTACGGCGGCCAGGCCGCGGCCGATGGTGCGGAGGTAGGCGGCCGAGGGCGCGCGGTGCTCGACCGCGCCGGCGGGCCAGTGCGCGGTGAACGTCAGCAGCGGCCGGCCGCCGATCGCACCGCAGAGCAGAAGCGTCTCGTAGCGCCCCTCACCCAGTACGGCTCGGCCGGTGGCCAGGGCCTCCCGCGGGTCGGGCCCCGCGCCGGGCGCCCGGTACATCTCCTGGGCGGCGATGTCGGAGAACTGCCCGGCGGTGACCAGGTAGGCGCGGGCGGGGGCGGCGCCGGGCAGCGCCGCGTCGAGCATCGCCAGACCGCCGCCCCACATCGGCGAATCCAGCCCGAAGTAGACGCCGCCGGGCAGCCACACCGCCGCCTGCGCGCGCGGCGGTGTCCGGTCCCGGCAGCCGGGGTTGGCCCTCGTGCCGCCCGGCGGCGTGCCTCCGGCCACGTAGCAGGCGAACCGCTCCCACGCCGCGTTCGCCCCGTAGCCGGCGTACCAGACCAGCCCGTCCCCGATCGGACCGCTCTCCGTATGCCCGCCGCCCATCGGCCCTCCCGCACTCTCGCCGCCCCCGACAGGATCCCGCCCCGGCCCGGCTGAAGCCAAGGGAAGGCTCCCCGCGCAGGCGGGAGCGGCCCGCGGCGGCTCCGGTGGTGAACCAGGGCCCCAGGGCGAACATGTCCCGGCGGGAAGTGCGGTCGGGGAGCCGCCCGGACCGATGAGGCCGGTCGCCGCTCTACCGCTGGCCGGATGGCCCCGGCGGGTTGATGTGATGGGCTCTGTCAGGCCCAGTCGGGCCCGTCCTCGGCGGCCTCGTCTTCGTCCTGCTCCGTGCGCTCGACTTCATCGGGGGGCGGTCCCTCGTCGGGTTCATCACCGGTCGGGCTGATTCGGTCCACGACCCGCAGTGCCATTCGGGGCTCCCTTCCGGGCTTTCTGCCCACTGTGCGCTCGGGCCGGTCTGGGCACAAGGCCCGGATGCGGTCGTCATCGAGGGCACCGTGCACCCATCGTTCCCGCTGCGCCCGCGCGATGTGGCCATGATGCGGTCAGGCGCTGCATCTTTCCGATAACGCCGCGCGTCGTCGCAGGTAGGCTCTTGTGGCTCCCGCGCATGCGGGAATGGACCGGGCTGCGAATTGTCGTTGTTCGCGGAGTTCATGTGGCTCCCGCGCATGCGGGAATGGACCGAGCCGGATGTTGATGCCGTAGGCGTTGATATCGTGGCTCCCGCGCATGCGGGAATGGACCGGGTTCGCGCATTGTCCGCGAACACGGTCTTGAGTGGCTCCCGCGCATGCGGGAATGGACCGGTCCTGCCCGAGTCGTTCACCCTGCGGGCGGACGTGGAGATCCTGGAATCGCCCGCGTCATCGAACTCGGCGCAGATCCTCCTATCCGAGTCCGACGCCGGGTACAGCGACGTGGAGCAGAACCTCTACTCCTACAACCTGCTGGTCAGGGCAAACGGCAACCTGGACCTCTACCGGTGCGACAAGCCCGGAGCAACCAAACTCGGAGGAGCCACCTCTCCCGCCCCCACCGTGTCCCCGACCGCGCCCACCCGGGTGACGGTGGAGATCACGGTGATGCCCACGACGATCGCGTTCCGGCGGGTCGATACGGCGTCGTCCCCCGCGACGGTGACCGCCACGGACGCGACGTTCCGCGGCCTGGTGCTCGGGGTGGGGGTGCGGTCCGCGCGGGCCCGGTTCTCCAACCTGCGGCTCGTGTAGCCGGGGCCTAGAGGTGCAGCGAACCGGAGATGTGGCCGGCCTGGATCACGCGGCCGCTGACGGTCCCGCCGCTGATGGTGTTGCGGACGCCGCGTTTCGGAGCGTCATCGTCGCCCAGGTGGCCGACCTGGGTGATTTCGCCTTCTACGGTGCCGTCCGTCGCGATGGTGTTCTCGACGCCGTCATCGTCGTCGGCGTGCTGGTGTCCGTATGCCGTGTGTCTACCCATGGGGCGCAGGCTACGAGAGGGGCCGCTGCGACGATCGACGGGCCCCTAGGATTGTGCCGTCCCGCACCCACTGGGCCGGGGTGTGCTTCGCGTGTCGTCCTATGGCCTGCCGGAATGCCTGCCTACCGTGGAGGTTAGCGGCGGGCGCGGCCTTCCAGCGGTGGGCTTTCCCAGGCGTCCGCCGCACCATCCCTGCGCGGTCGCCACCACGCAGCACCGCCCCGCACCCGGTTGGGTGCGGGGCGGCTTTTCGTGCGTCCGGGGTCAGGCGCGGGGCTGGTGCGAGTCGAGCATGTGCCGGGGAAGGCCGCGGCGCCACTCGGCGCGTAGCAGCGCGACACGGCGCTGCAGTTCGGGCGCCGGCGTCTCGGTGTCGACCGGGACCTGGAGCCCGCGGATCAGCTCGATGTCTTCGGTGGGGAGTAGTTCGTCCAGGTCTGTTGGCTCGATCACTGCGGACAGCGACAACGGCGTGTCGATCTCGTCCCGGCCTCGGGCGTCGAGCATGGCGCTGATCGTGCGTCCGGCGATGAGCGCGGCGCCCTTGGGATGCGTGGACAGCGAGTCCACGGCCCGCGTCAGGTGCGCGGGACAGATATGGGCAACCCACGCGGCCACCGCGGTCGGGTAGTCGTGGCGGGCGCGGGACGGCGCCGGCATGATCCAGTCCTCGGACATGCCCCTAGTGTGCCCGGCCTGGTCAGACGTCCACCCGCGGGTCAGCTCGTCGGCGCGATCACGCCGCGGTGCGCGGCCCAGGCCCGTGCCGCCTCTGCCATCGCGCCCAGCCAGTACACGTCGGGGTAGGCGTCGGCCAGGTGGCCGCGAAGGCGGGCGTCAGCCCGCGCGATCGCGTCGGCCGCCTCCGCATCCGCGCGCGCCCACACGTCGGTGCCCGCGATCCACGCCTCCGCCGAAGCCGGGGTGTGGCCGGAGGAGACCAGCTGGACGGCGAGGCACGTCGGGCCGATCGCGGGGGAGCCGACGGTGGGCCATTCCCAGTCGATAACCCAGCACCAGCCGTCGACGTCGTCGACCAGGACGTTCTCGGGCTGGATGTCGGTGTAGGTGAGCGTAGCCCCGCGCAGGAGTTCGGGGGCGTCGGTGACCGCGTCCCATCGGGTCTCGGTCCAGGCGGCCGCGGCGGCAGGCACGGGGGTGGCGGCGATGGCGTCGAGTGCGGCGACGACGAGCGGCAGGTCGCTGGAGCCGGGCGCGAAATCCGCCTTCCTGCCGTGGATCGCTTCGTAGCCCAGCACGAACCATTCATCGTCGACCGCGGTCCAGCGCAGGCGCGGCGCGATGCCGGCGACCGCGGGGTTGATCTGGCCCTCGCGGACGACGGAGTCCAGGTGGCCGCCAGCCCTGTGGGGGACGGACTTGATGAATGTTCGCTCGCCGTCGTAGCCGGTGACGATGGCGGTGGTGGCGCCGGAGTGGCCGCCGGAGATGGGCGCCACCTCGGCGAGGGGCCCGGTGTGGTCCTCGACGAGGTGGCGGATCTGCTCGATTCCGATGGTGGTCTCCTGGATCAGGATCGGGGTCCGCAGCCGCTGCCCGGGCCTCCGGGGCGGCACCAGTGGTCGGGGTCGCAACCTGGGGAGTTGTCGGGGTCGCAGTTGTCATCGTCGTCGGGGTCGCAGCCGCGCGCGGCCCGCGGGTGGGCGTGCCGGATCTCCTCTGCGGCGGCGGCGAACCGCGGACCAGCCAGGATATCGGCGAGGGGTTCCTCGCGGGCGTCGCCGGTGGCCATCCAGGACGACATGATGCAGGGGGTCACGGTCCCTTCGGGGCCGATGGCGGCGCGGCCCTGCCCGCAGTGTCCGCACAGCCCGTCGACGCAGGGCTCGGAGTCCTGTTCGGCGCCGCGGCCGAACGGGCGCACCCGGTCGACGCCGACGCGTTCGACGCCGAGCGCTTCGAGGTCGCGGACCGCATCGGTGGCGTCCGATCCCTCCGGGACGACGACGCCGACCCGCAGCGACACCCCGCGCGCCACGGCCTTCGCGATGTTGTCGCGGGTGCGCGCGTGGGACGGTCGTCCGGTCATCGCGTTGTGGGCTGCGGGGTCGGCGGCGTAGTAGGAGGTGGCCAGCCGCGCGCCGGGCCGGGCGAGCAGCGCCCACCAGGCGTTGGGGACGCGCACCAGGTTGGAGTACACCTCCACCTCCATCCCCGCTCCGAGTGCGCAGTCGGCCACCGCGAGCGCATCCGGGTGCAGCGTCGGCTCGCCGCCGATGAGCTGGATCAGCTCGACGCCGCCGGCGGCGGCCTGTTCGACCACCGAGAGCCAGTCCGCGCGGGTCATGGTGCCGTGGTCGCCGTCGGGGCCGGAGGCGTTGTAGCAGTGCGTGCAGGCCAGCTGGCACTTTCGCGTGAGGTCGAGCCAGAGCATGCGGGTCGTGGGTCTGGTCGTCGGGGTGGGTGCTTCAGGGGTCAGGGTCATCTGTTCTCCCATCTGCTCTGCGGGTCGCTACTTCTTCGCCACCAGCTTCAGGCCCCGGCATTCGGGGCATTCCCGGTACTCCTGCCAGCGCTCCGGCGGGTCGCTCATCAGCGGCCTGATTTCGCCCTGCCCGCCGCAGTTGGGGCAGGGCTGCAGCTCGATCTCGTCGGAGGGCACGGCTAGTACGTGGTCCAGCCGGTGCCGCCGCACTCCGGACAGATCGCTTCGTGTTCCCATCCGGGTTCTGGCGGAGGGCCGTCCTCTCGGCCGGTGCCGCGGCAGTTGCGGCACGTCTCCTCCTCCTTGGCCATGGGGAGCATCGTCGTTGCGCAGGGGGCTTGCATCAGGTCCTCTTCGGCGTCGCGGCGTCGGTCGGGGAGTCCCGGCCCGGGGCGCTGGATCCCCGGGCCGGGTGCCGTGCCCAACTCCAGCGGGCACGGCGGCTTGGGGGTTACTGGCTCCTGCTGCTCTTGCGGGCGGCGCGGGCTCGGCGCGCCGCGCGGCGTCCGGCGGTGCGCAGGCACCGGCAGTAGGTCAGTTCAGCGATCGTCGCGACGGGCCACACCAGCACGGTTAGCCCGGATGCGACGGCGTGGATCCATGCGGGGGCGGCGTCCTGCTCCTGCCACGTCGTGATTTGCTGCGCGCACACTGGCGTGCAGCCGTCTGCGGCGTCGAGGTGCTCGGGGTCGAGGCCGCTCGCCAGCGAGGTGACGCCGATGGCGAGGTAGAGCGTGGCGATGCCGAGTCCGATCGAGGGGGTCATATCCGTCCTGCTGGTCTAGGGGGTGGCCCGGCCCGGGGTGTGCAAGCCCGGGCCGGGGTGCCACGCGGTCCTGACTCCGCGCGGCGTCTGTGGCCCCGGCCCGAGTGATGGAGGGCACCCGGGCCGGGGCGGTGTGCCGCGCCTCTCTCCTGGCGGCGGCATGAGCCCGGAGCTCTCACCCTCCGGGCGGCGCCGCACACGCAGAGGCGCGGCGCTCTGGGGTCCCCGCCCCGGAGGGGAAACGTGGTTCCAGGGCGGGGACGGTCCGGCCCGCCCCACCGGGGGGAGGGGAGAGCCGGAGTCATCGCAGGTCCCACCAGTAGGCGGAGACCTCGGAACCGTCGTCGCGGCGCAGTACGACGACGGCGAGCCCGTTCGACCACGGGCTGTCCACGTAGCCGGCGACGGTCCAGTCTTCGCCGCGGTAGTGGGCACGCTCGCCGACTGGCCACGTCCGTTTCAGCTCGGCGAGGGTGTAGTGCACGGAGGTCATCACGCTGCCTCCTGTGCAGCGAGCCACGCGCGGACCGCGCCGGTGAGCCGATCGGTGTCGGCGGCATCGACCGCGGCGTCCCGCTCGGCGGGGGAGGTGGCGCGGATGGTGCGCTCGACCGCGCCCGTGCTCCGCTCGACCAGTACGGCCACGCAGGGGAGCAGAGAGTGCGAGGCTTCCCAGTGGAGCCACGTCCACCCGGCGCTCACTGGTCGCCTCCGACGAGCGGACGACCGAACCGCCTGCCGGGGGACTCCAGGAGGCGTTCGAGCTCTCCGGAGCTGCTGGCGTGCAGGGTCGGCTCGATGCCGTCGTCCGCCGTTCGCGACGCCGCCCAGCCGGCGGGGCGCCCGTGCTGGTCGCGGGTGCGCCAGATGCGCCAGCCGGGGAACGCCTCGGCGAGGTAGTCCGCCTGGATCTCGTCGACCGGGTCCGGCTCGGCGGGGGCGGAGTGCGGCAGGCGGGCATGGATGGCAGTGCCGGAAACGGCGCCCGCGGGCATTCCCTCGCGCGGCCGAGGCGGGCTATCGTCGAACACGTCATCAGCTCCATGTGCTGGTGGCCGTGCCCCCGGACGGTCGGCTCCGTCGCGGGGGCGTCGTATTGCCCGACGATCCCGCCCCCGATCGGCTGAATCCATTCCACCGGGGTATCCCTGCCTGAGATAGTGGCCAGGTCCGACCGACCCCCACGGGAGGCAGCGATGCCACGACCGAGCGATCCCGTTGCCCTACCGGACTGGGCGTGGGGGCGCGACGACGTCGAGTCCGCCCTGGTCGCGCGCGATATCGGAGCGCTGCTGCGGTTCGTCCAGCAGTACGGAGGCGCCTCCCAAACGCGGTTGGCTGCGGCGACCGGCATATCCCAGGGGCGGATCAGCGAGATCCTCGCCGGGAAAAAGGCGGTGACGGCGTTCGAGGTCATCGAACGGATCGCCGACGGTCTCGCCATGCCCGACCCGGCGCGGATGCGGCTCGGGCTCGCGCCGCGAACCTGGATCGATGGGAATTCCGGATCTGGGCCCCCGGCGGGCCGCGGCTCCTCTACGCTCACGATTCCCACGAGCGAGGAGGGTGCTGTGCGCCGTCGTGAATTCATCGGCCTCGGAGTCGGAGCCGCGGCCGGACTGGCAGGCATCGCCGCCGCCCTCACCCACTACGGCGCGCCCAACCCTGACGCGCCGCGCCCAGTGCGTGAGCTGATTGCCGCCGCGGGCGACATGAAGGCCGCCTATCAGCGGTGCCGGTACGGTCGGGTCGACGCTGATCTGCCGCCGCTGCTGCGCGCTCTGGACGCCGCCGCGACCGGCGCCGCTGAATCTGCGCTGCACGCGGCCCGCGCGGAGGCGTACCACGTTGCCGCGAGCGTCCTGCTGAAACGCGGACAGGGCGGGCTGGCATGGCTGGCCGCGGACCGGGCTATGCGCGCTGCAGAGACCAGCGGTGACGCCATCGCCGTGGGCACCAGCACGCGCGTGCTGGTGCGGGCACTGGTCCGCGATGGCCACTACGGCACCGCGGCTGACCTGGCCGCCGACTCTGCCGCTCGTATCACCCCCGACAGCCCGCAATCCCTCTCGGTGTACGGGGCGCTGCTGCTCACCGGCGCGACCGCGGCCGCCCTCGGTGAGGACCGCGCCCAGGCCGACACGCTGCTCGCCGAGGCCGACGATGCCGGGCGCCGCCTCGGCGGCGATCACAACCACGCATGGACCGCCTTCGGCCCGACAAACGTCGCGCTGCACAGGGTGAACGCCTCCATCGAGCTCGGCGACGCCGGCGTCGCCGTCGACCAGGCCGGCGGCATCGACCTGGGCCGGATCGACGTGGTGGAGCGTCGCGCCGCGCTGCTCGTGGACACCGGCCGCGCCTACACGCAGTGGGGGAAAATCGACCGGGCCTATGAGGCTCTCGCTGCCGCTGAGCGAATCGCCCCCGAGGAGCTGGCCGCCCGTCCGGTCGCACGGAACCTGCTGCGGGAAATGGGCGACCGTTCAGTGGGGCACCTGCACACGCGCATCACCGAGCTCGCCGAGCGGACGGCGCTGGCGGCATGAGCGGGCGCGTGCTGTATGTGGTGGTGTGCGGGGCGGGCCCAGCCGGGGATGTGGGCGAACTCGTCGCAGAGGCGCAGAGCCGCGGCTGGACGGTGCAGGTCATCGCCACACCCTCGGGTCTGGGGTTCGTGGACCACGAGGCGCTGGAGGTGCTCACCGGCCGTCCGCTCCGCAGCCGCCACCGGGCGCGGGGGGCACCTCGCAGCCCGCGCGCGGACGCGATCGCCGTGGCTCCCGCGTCGTACAACACGGTGAACAAGCTCGCTGCTGGGATCGCGGACACCTACGCGTTGGACGTCGTGGGCGAGTCCGTCGGCATCGGTGTGCCGACCGTGATCGCTCCGTTCGTCAACGCGGCCTACGCGGCTCGGGCTCCGTTTCGCCGGTCCGTGGAGTCACTGCGTGCTGAGGACGTCGAGGTGATCCTGGAGTCCGATCCCCACCCTCCCGGGTCCGGTGGCGGCGTCAAGTTCCCATGGCGGCTGATCATGGACAAGGTCGAGTCCGCCGTCGAGTAGGTACGCGCCAGGCCCGGTCTTCGGACCGGGCCTGGCGCTGGCTCTACGCCGAGGCGCTCCACGGCGGAGAGCCGCGTCCCTGGATGGGGATCGCGGTCTCAGGAATATCCGTTTCGGCAGGAGTGGCCCTGCAAGGCGTGCGGAACTCGTCGTCCAGCGTCATGTCCCACTCGTCATCCTGGACTGCTGTGAAGGCATCCATGCGGTCCCGGAAGGTGACGGTGCCGCTCCACGCGATCCCGCCTGGCTCTGCCGCGAGTTCGGCGTCGGCGTCGATATGTTTGCCGCTGTCGCAGTGGAGCGTGACGGGTCCGCTGTATCGGGTTGCCACTGATCCCCCCGGCGTCGTTGTGGCGACTGCCCCTCAGCCGAGGATGCACCACGCGGCCGTGATGGGCACGCATATCCAGCACGTGGCGCGTACCACGCGTTCCTGCCAGCCCTCGGCGTCGGCGGCGAACGGCAGCGGGCTGCGCCACATCCACCACCGTTTCCCGCGCACCCGCAGCGGCCAGGCGAGCGGCACCCCGGCCCGGGTGAGCCAGTCCCCGAGCGTGTGCACGACCATTCCGGCCGCGGCCACTGCGCCGAGCAGCAGGGGATGCGGCGGCTCGACGGCGAGCACCACGGCGGTCGCGAGCGCGGCGCCGAGGCTGACCGTGGTCCACTGCGACAGCGACGCCCGGTCCCGCCCGGTGAGCGAGGCGCCCAGCCCGCGCAGCCCGAGGCTGAGCAGCAGCCACAGTGCCACCGCCGCAGTCGTCCAGTGCAGCGCCGCCGCACCCGCTCCGGCGCCGACCGCCATAGCGGCGGGCACGGTGTGCGTGAGGTGGCGGTGGGCGCCTCGTTCGTCGTACTGGCCGCCGTCATCGCGCGGCGTCCGGGTCGCCCGCCACGCCGCACGCGAAGCCCGCCGCACCGCCGTGCACGCGCCGCGGCTGAGCGGGCCCTGAGACCGCGACGCCGTGCTCGCCGGGTGATCCAGGTCCGGGACGAGCGCCGCACCCGCACCCACCCCGGCCGCGGCCAGAAGCCCGACCGGGCCCGCGTCGGCCGCGGCGGCGAGGAGAACGCCGGCCAGTGCTCCGGTGGCAGCGTGCGATGAGCCCATCATGGGGGCCTCCAGTAGAGGGGGGGAACCGGGGGCGCCCGCGCGCCCGAAACGCCGGTGATCATGGTCCCCCGGACGGGGGTACTCAGTAGTTCACGCAGGTCACGACCTCTACCGGGCCGGTAGTGGTACCGGGGGTTCTACCGGGCCCGGTAGAGGGTCTACTCAGTCCTCCAGGGCGTCCCACACCTCGCGCGGGCACTCTTGGGCGCCGATCATCACCGCCGCCGCAGCGGCCACGATGTGGGCCACCTCGTAGCCTTTGCCGGACGTGCCGTTCACCGTGAACGGGTGGCCGATCGGCTCGATGCCGACCATCCGAAGCAGCTCGGCCAGGCGCCGCGAGGTGAGGCCGCGTGGCTCCCGCGCATGCGGGAATGGACCGCCGCGCTCGGGCGGGATCCGCCAGGCCCGAGAGTGGCTCCCGCGCATGCGGGAATGGACCGCTGTTGGTGGTCGACCATGTGGGGCTGATGGCGTGGCTCCCGCGCATGCGGGAATGGACCGCTGCGCCAGATGGCCAGCGTGCTCGGGGTCGCGTGGCTCCCGCGCATGCGGGAATGGACCGACGCTGATGCGCTGAACCGAACGGTGATCCGTGTGGCTCCCGCGCATGCGGGAATGGACCGCTGCATTGGGTAGTAGGTGTCCGCCCGGTTTGGTGACTCCCGCGCATGCGGGAATGGACCGGTGGCGCCCGGGGTGACGTAGACGGGGCCGCGGTGACTCCCGCGCATGCGGGAATGGGCCGGACACGCAATGAACTTCCTCGCCGCCGTCACCGTGACTCCCGCGCATGCGGGAATGGGCCGAGGAGCCCAGGGTGCCCTTCAGGAGGGCGCCGGTGACTCCCGCGCATGCGGGAATGGACCGGTGGCCCACCTCTTCCACAACACCTTTCCCGGTGCGATGCAGGTGTGCCGCCGCTGGCGGCCCGACCTGGCGGTGTTCAACACCGAATGGGTCCGCGAGCATTACCGGCGGCACCGCATGATCACGCCCGGCACCGAGACGCTGGTGGTGCACCCGCCGATCGACGGCGCCCGCCACCGCACCCGCCCCGGCACGCACGTCACCCTGGTCAACCTGAACCGCGACAAGGGCGGCGAGATCTTCTACCGGCTGGCTGAGCGGATGCCCGACGTCGCCTTCATGGGCGTCGTCGGCGGGCACGGCGAGCAGGTCATCCGCACCGACCTGGCCAACGTGCGCATCCAGCCCCACACCGCGAATGCGCGCCGCGACATCTGGGCGCGCACCCTCATCCTGCTCATGCCCAGCGTGTATGAGTCCTACGGGATGGTCGCCGTCGAGGCCGCGCACTCCGGCATCCCCACCATCGCCAACCCGACCCCCCGGCCTGCAGGAGGCGCTCGACGACGCCGGCATCTGGGTGCGCCGCGACGACACCGGCGCGTGGGAGTCCGAGATCCGCCGCCTGCTGGAGCCCGCGGAGTGGCGCCTGGCCGCGAAACGGGCCCGCGCGCGGGCCGCCGAACTCAACCCCGGGGAGGAGCTGGCCGAATGGGTGGACGCGATCGAGCAGCTGTGATCATCCCGTGGCGGGGCGGCTGTCCGCACCGG
This sequence comes from Nocardiopsis coralliicola, assembly GCF_054779695.1. Classification (NCBI taxonomy): domain Bacteria; kingdom Bacillati; phylum Actinomycetota; class Actinomycetes; order Streptosporangiales; family Nocardiopsidaceae; genus Nocardiopsis; species Nocardiopsis coralliicola. Next base: position 23,246 of record NZ_BAAGXT010000025.1, read on the forward strand.
GAGGCCGCACTCGGCTGGACGGCCGGGCGATGGAATTCCGCCGGCTACGAGGTGGTGCTCGGCGCGATGGCGGGGGAGTGGTGCAAGGGCGCGGCGGTCGCCGACGCACTTCCGGCCCTCGACGCGGATCTGCTGATCATCGCCGACGCCGACTGCTGGTCCGATGGGATCGGCGCCGCCGTGAACGCGGTCCGGTCCGGGGCGCCGTGGTCGATGCCGCACGGCCCGGTCCGCCGGCTCACCCACGCGGCCACCCTGGACGTGCTCGGCGGCGCCGAACCGGACCCGGGGATGGACCTGGTGCAGCGGCCGTATGCGGGCTGGCCGGGCGGCGGCATCGTCGTCGTCCCGCGGAGTCTCTACGTCGAGGCGCCGTTCGACCCGCGCTTCATGGGATGGTCGGGCGAGGACGAGTCCGCGGCGCACGCCTGGGCCACCCTGGCGGGTCCGCCGTGGCGCGGCGCGGCGCCGCTGTGGCACCTGTGGCATCCGCCCCAGCCGCGCATGTCCCGCCGGTGGGGGAGTCCGGAGGCGCGGTCGCTCGCCGGCCGCTACCAGGCCGCTGCCGGCCGCCCGGACGCGATGCTCGGCCTGATCGGCGAGGCCCGCATCCCCGCATGACGAAGCCCCGCACCCATTCGGGTGCGGGGCGCTTTTCGCGTCCCCGGGGTCACATCTTGGTGCCGATGGCGGCGAGCAGCAGGATGGCGAAGTGCATCAGGAAGGTGCCGCAGCCGAGCGCGAAACCGACAGCACCGACCGCATGCTCGCGCAGCCCGCGGCGGTGGGTCACCCGCAGCGCGTAGGCGCCGGTGATGGTGGCCGCGATGGGCAGCGGAACCAGCAGGCCCAGGCCGGCCACGGCCGGGATCGACGCGATCCCGAGGATCAGCGGCACGATCGCGCTTGCGGCGTAGGGCGCCGGCGGCGCGGCGGTGGGGGGATGCATCAGGGCTCCTGTCAGCGGGCCGGGCGAGTCCGGCGATGATGGGACGCCGTGAGAGGAGCGCGGGTTCACCGCTCAGGCGCGCGATGCTTAGGGGTGCAGCGGGCCGCTGATGTTCCTGGCCTGGATCAGTCGTCCGGCCACCGTGCCGCCGGCGTTCCTCGCCTCCGCGGTAGCGAGCGTGCAAAGCAATCGGGGCGTTCTTTACTAAAAGACGCGTGCACGCATTCGGGGGCCGCTAGCGTGGACGCGCCGTGCTGGCTTCCGCCGTAGGCGTCGGTCTCGTCGTGTCCCTCGTTGGGGCGTGGCGAGCCTGACGCCTATACGAAGGAGATGCCATGCGCGGAAAGCGGCCCACCTGGCGCGACTTCCTGATTCCGGAGTTCCTCCGGCTCGTTGAGACGCTTATCCGTCTGTTCAGCGACGGACCCAGGTAGGCCACCGGCCCTGGGCAGCGGGATGGATTCGACCCCCACTTTCGCTGCTCAGGGCATCTTCCTTGCGGAGCAAGACGCATATTAGACCACACCGTCGGGCCCGACCTTAGTCGACGACACCCTGTCGGCGAGAGGCTTCGTAACATTTTTGTCGGCAGAAACCCCGGTTTCCCCGGAGAGGGCTTCTCCACGTTCAGACCCGCGGCTGGTGCTCGTCCAGCATGTGCCGGGGCAGTCCGCGCCGCCACTCGGCGCGTAGCAGTGTGACACGCCGCTGCAGTTCGGGCGCCGGCGTCTCGGTGTCGATCGGGACCTGGAGCCCGCGGATCAGCTCGATGCCCTCGGTCGGGAGGATCTCGTTTAGTTCGTCGGGGCCGATGACGGCGGACATGGAGATGGGGGTCTCCGTCTCGTCGCGCCCGCGCGCGTCGAGCATCGCGTCGATGGTCCGTCCGGCGATGAGTGCAGCACCGCGCGGATGGGTGGACAGCGACTCGACCGCCCGCGTCAGGTGGGCGGGGCAGATGTACGCGTCCCACGCCGTGACCGCCGTGGGGTAGTCGTGGCGGGCGCGGGACGGCGCGTCCATGATCCAGTCGGACACGGGTCCAGTGTGCCCGACCAGGCTAGACGTCCCGCTTCCGGAATTGGGCGGCGGCCCGGCGGCGCAGCGCGGGCAGCCCCTCACGGGTGCGCCCGTAGGCGATGGCGTTGGTCAGGACCACCAGGTACCGTCCCGCGCTCGGGTCGAGGTACAAGCTCGTGCCGGTGAACCCGTGGTGGTACACGAGCCCGCCGTCGGAGACCAGCCACGCAAGGCCCCTGCTGGTTGAATCGTCGACCCGCACCGCCGGTTGCCAGGACTGCGCGATGTACTCCGCCCACGCGCCCGTCTCCCTCTTCGCCGTGAGCAGGCGCTGGGCGAGCGCGGCGAGCGCCTCGGCGGAGGCGAAGACGCCCGCGTGTCCGGCCGCTCCTCCCAAGGTGTGGGCGTTCTCGTCGTGCACGACCCCTTGCAGCGGTTCGCCGCCCACCAGGCGCCGCTCGGTGGGGGCGACGTTCGCGTTCCGGCCGAGGGGTCCGTATCGGAATCCGGAGGTTCCGAGCTCCACTGCGAATTCGTCGAGGAGGTGGGCCAGAGGGCGGCCGTGGACTCGGGCGAGCAGTAGCCCGAGGAGGATGAACCCGCGGTTGATGTAGCAGTGTACGCCGGCGGCGTCGATCGGTTCGGAGAGGATCACTTCGGCGACGTCGCGCGGGTCTCCGACGTAGCGGTCCAGGCGAGTCGCGGGCATCAGGCCCGAGGTGTGGGTGAGGATCTCCCGCACAGTGACGCCGCCGCCGGGCGCGTACCGCGCCGCAGGGATGTGCTCGCTGATCGGTGCGTCGAGGTCGAGAAGCCCGCGGCCGATCGCACGGCCGACTAGTGGCCACGTTGCGGCCACCTTCGTCAGACTCGCGATGTCGTACAGTGCCGAAGAATCCGGTGCGGCCTCACCGTTCGGTGAGACCGTCCCCGCAGCGGCGAACACGGGCTCGATATCGGTTCCGCCGGCGGCGACAATCCCGCCCGGTGTCTGACCTGCCTCGACCATGCGCTCTAGCTCACCGTGCAGGGCGTCCATGGACGCCTCCGCCCACGCGGACAACTGGCGGGTGGGGGTCTCGGTCACGGCTCCTCCTCGATGTCGGCGCCCAGCGCCCGCAAGGTGCGCGGCAGGTCCTCGTACCCGCGACGCAGGTGAGACATCCCGTAGACGTGGGTGGTTCCCTCAGCGGCCAGGGCCGCCAGGACGAGCGCAGTTGCAGCTCGGATGTCGCCCCCGGCTACGGTAGCGCCGCGCAGTGGCGACGGCCCGGAGATCACGAGTTCGCGCCCGCGTGCGGTGACGTCCGCGCCGAGCGAGGCTAGGCCGGCAGCGTGAGTCTCCCGCTGGTCGTAGACGGTCTCGGTCACAGCGGAGACCCCGGGCGCCTGGGTGAGCACCGCGCATAGCTGGGGTTGCAGATCCGTCGGATATCCGGGGTGTACGCCGGTTGCGATGGCGATCGGTCGCAGGTCGGCGCGTTCAGCGCGCACCGAGCCATGAAGCGGTGCGAGCTTCACCCCGGCTGCTGCGAGCGCATCGATGAATCCGTGGGGCAGATCGCTGAGGGCGGCGCCTGTGACGTCGATGCGGCCGCCGGTGATAGCCCCGGCCAGCATCAGCGTTCCTGCGGCCATACGGTCAGCCGGGACGCGTGCGGCGGCGCCGCCGATCCGGTCGCGTCCTTGCACGAGCAGGGCGTTGGTGTCAGCCTCGATGGGAACTCCCATGCGGCACAGCATCTCTACGGTCGAGTCCACCTCGGGCTCCTCGCTCGGCGAGGTGATCCGCGATTCTCCGCGCGCCGCTGCGGCCAGGAGGAGTGCCGTCACGGTTGCGCCGAGGCTCGGGCCGTACCCGCCTGGGGTAGCGCAGTCGACGTCGAACCCCCGCAACAGATCTGCGCTGGCAGTGATCGCCTGCCTGTCGGCGCGGACCTCGGCGCCTGCGGCGCGCATCGTCTCCAGGTGACGATCGATGCGCCGCACGGCGAAGGCGTCACCGCCCGGTGGAGGAAACGTTGTATGTCCGGTGCGGGCGAGCAGCGCCGCCCCGAAGCACGCGGTCGGGCGGATCCTGCCGCCGAGGTCGGGCGGGATCATGCTCTTCGAGAGGGCGCCGGCCTGGACGCTCATGGTGTCGCCGTGGACGCTCACCCTGGCGCCGGCGGTGTTGATGATGTCGGCGACCACTTCGGTGTCGGTGATCTGGGGGACGTTGCTCAGGTGTACCGGTCGGTCGGACAGTAGCGAGGCGGCGGCCAGGTGCAGGAAGACGTTCTTCGACCCCTGGACGGGTACGGATCCGGTGAGCGGGCGACCGCCGGTAATGCGCAGGTGGGTCATGACTTCACCCGCGCCTGACTCGGATACAGGCCGCCGAGCTGGTCCGTCGGATAGATGGTGACATCCGGGCCGATCAGCGTTCCCGGGGCGACTGAGGTCAGCGCGGGGAGCTGGACGCGGTCGCCGAGTACCGCGCCGAACTTGGTCTGCCCCGTTCCGACTTTGGCGTCGGCGACGGTGACGGACAGCTCGTCAACGGCCGGTTCGACTACAGGCCGGTCGACCCGCAGGTTCGCCAGCACCGAGGAGGAACCGACGTTGACCTGGCTACCGATGATCGAGTCTCCGATGAACACGAAGTGCATCGCCCTGGACTCGGCCAGGATGAGGCTGCGGGCGATCTCGCAGGAGTAGCCGACCTTGCTCCCGGGGCCGATCACCGTGTGATCGCGCACGAGGCCGCGCCCGACGTAGGCGCCGCGGCAGATCAGGGCCGGGCCGATGATGACTGCTCCGGCGTCGACGGTCGCGCCGGGCTCGACGATGACGGCGCCGTCGATCTCGGCGCGGGGGTGAACGACGCCTTCGAGAGAACGGCGGGCAGTGGCGAGCCAGGCGGCCATGGCCGCTTTCACGTCGAAGACGCGCCCTGGCAGGGAGAAGGGAAGAGGGACGGCCTGTGTGTCGCAGTAGTAGGAGAGGTCGAGGAACTCGTTGTGGTGCATCGCGTCTCCAGATGAAGTTGTCCCGGCTCAGACGTGTGCAAGCCCTGAACCGAGGGCCGCGCCCACTCCGACGGGGCGCGGCGGATGTGGGCCCCGCCCCCGCCCCGGTAGGGAACAACTGCGGTGCGGGAGCGGGGCGTCGCCGGCGCCTCTTCCCCTGGGGCGCGCGGCGGCTGGCCCGCTCGGCGTTGGGGAGGAGTGCGCCGCCGAGCGGTCAGGTCGGCCGCCGCACCGGGGGTGGGCAGCGGCCGACGATCAGGGGTCAGTCGGGGTCGTCGCGGCGGGGCAGCCAGCGGGCGCGGTCACTGGCGCCCTCGACGTCTGCAGCGCGGGCGTCGCGGTAGGGGTCGAGGATGGACCGGTGCCCGGCGAACCGCTCATCGCGGTCAGCGTCGCGTTTCTGCTTCTCCTCCGGTTCGGTCACGACGCACCTCCGACGAGCGGCCGGCCGAAACGCCGGCCTGGGGCTTCCAGGAGGCGTTCGAGCTCTCCGGCCGTCGCGGCGTGCAGCGTCGGCTCGACGCCGTCGTCAGCCAGACGGGTCGCGGCCCAGCCGGCCGGGCTGCCGTCCGGGCCGCGGGTGCGCCAGATGCTCCATCCGGGGAACGCCTCGGCGAGGTAGTCGGCCTGGATCTCGTCGACCGGGTCCGGCTCGGCGGGGGCGGCACGGGACAGGCGGAGCCTCGGCGCGCTCACCGACCCGCCTCTGCGGCCGTCAGCAGCATTCGCACCCATTCCGCACCCTCCGGCATCGTGGCCTGCCCTATCGTGGACACGACGCTACGGAGCGCCACGTCACAGCAGCAGTGACCCCGAGTACGGGTATCCCGCTCCCAGGAGGACCCGATGCCGACCCCCCGCGGCAAAACCCCGACCAGCAGTCAGGGTTCAGCCGAACGCGCCCGATCCGGTGTGATCTCCGGCTACGTCCTGCGGCTCATCCGCGAGCAAATCGGCCTGTCGCAAGACCAGCTCGCCGAGCAGCTGCGCGTCTCCCTGGACACCGTCGTCGGGCGGGAGACGGGGCGCCGCCCGATCACGGCCGTACCGGTCGGGCAGATGCTCGTTCACCGTCACCGCCTCCTGCGTCTCGGCGCCCCCGCGACGCTGCTGGCCGCGTTCGAGAAGGCCCAGGAGGCCGACGTCCTTCTCGGCGCTGCGATCGAGGGCAAGGAGGACCACGACGCCGACCCGCTCGGCGCGTGGGTCATGCAGCGCGAACTCGTCGAGGTCATGGCCTGGCCCCTGACGGGAGCGCCTCCCGAACCGGTGCGCGCCACCCCCGCGCCGCCCCGATCCCGCCGAGGACCTGTTCCGGCCGGCCCCGAGCTCGGCTTCACGGAGCGGCGGCAGTTCTTCACAGGGTTGCGGCGAACGGCCGAGGCCGCCCGCGAACCCCGCCATTTCCTTCTCCGTCGGCAGGCGCTCTACCTGTCGGGCTACGACGACGCTGCCGACGCTCAGGAATGGCTCGCCGCCCAGCAGCGCACCCGCGCGCCGGATGACTGGCTCTCGACCTGGCTGAACGGTCGGTCCGTCGCCTCGGTGGCCACGCGCTTCGGCGACACGGGGCGGCTGCGCCACTTCATCGACGGCGACCTGGCCGATGATCGGGGCGAGGCGGCGAACCTGAACTACTGGGCCTACTGGGTCGGCGAGCACGAGCACCTGGAACTGTCCGACGACTTCATCGCCGCGGGCCGCACCGGGCCGTGGGAGGGGCGGCGGCTCCTTGCTCATCTCCTGCCGCGCCTGGAGGCGGGACAACGGCTACCTCGACCTGTACGTGCACACGGCGTGGTCGCTGCTCGCGGCCCGCCCGGCGCTGCTGCGCAACGTCGAGGGTGCAGCCGAGGGGCTGCGCGACCGCGCGCAAATGCTGTTGGACGACGGCGGCACCTCGGCGCCGGCGCGCCGGGAACTCGACTCGATCCTGTACGCGATCCGCCTGGCCACGGCGTAGGAAGCGACCCCTCATGGACGAACTGACCCGCACCGCGCACCTGCTGTTCGAAGCCGGCACGCTGAAGGTGCAGCGCCGGACCGGGTGGTGGATGGGCGGGGTGCGCGACCCGGAATCGGTCGCCGAACACTCCTGGCGGACATCGCTGATCGCGTCGGTGGTGGCCTCGATGGAGGGAGCGGACCCTGCGCGCACGGCGCTCCTCGCGGTCTGGCATGACACCGGGGAGACCCGCAGCGGCGACGTGAACCACCTGGCGAAGAAGTACGCCGCCGTGGAGGCGGACCCGCGGGACATCGTGGAGGACCAGACCGAAGGCGCCGCCGACGCGGTCGCGGAGCTGGCCCGGTCGGTCATCGGGGAGTACGAGGACCAGGAATCGGCGGAGGCCCGCTGCGCGAAGGACGCCGACAAGATCGAGTGCATGCTGCAAGGCATCGAGTATCGAGCCCAGGGCTACGCCAGCGCTCAGCGGTGGATCGACAATTCGCGGGCCCGGGTGAAGACGGCCTCGGGGCAGGCGTTGGCGGATGCGCTCCTGGAGCAGGAGCCGGTTGACTGGCTCCGGGCCGCGATGGGGGAGTAGGTACGCGAAAGGCCCGGCGCCGAAGCGCCGGGCCTTAAGACCCGTTCAGCCCCTGGGGGGAAGATGGGGCGTCCTATTCGGTCACTTCACCGGGATGCCGCTCCAGAAACTCGTAGTAGCTGGGATCGACGACGGCGTTGGTCAACCTCCAGGCCCGCCGCTCATACGCCAGTTCTCCTGAAACTGTGAGCGGCAGCTTCTGCATGTACGCGCGGGCCGCCCAATCGTGGTCGCGGCCGGATAGGTGCATGTGCACCATGCGCTCACGACCATTGACGTCAGTCCTCAGCACCACGCTCGCAGGCGCTTCCTCGCCGTCGACCTCTTCGCCACGGCTGAGCGTTCTCACTGAACCCACCAAGGTGGCCTGCTGCGGAGGCTCGTCTCTTCGGACGAGGCGTTCCTTGACGACAGGGAGCCTTCCGAACTCGTCGCGGCCGAAACGGATGGGCAGTCGTCCAACCGTCGGGCGAGGCCCAGAAGCAGCCCACTCGAAGGACAAGTCAACCTGCCGTAGCTGATCTGGCTGAGCGATGTCCTCCAGGGATTCGACCAGCCCGGCGCTGAGCCCTGAGCTGCTGGGCATGTCGAAGATGCTCTTGTGGTCAACAAGCGATTGAGTCAGGGCCTGAGTGGTTTCCAACCCCCGTGCCAGAGTCTCCATGACCTGGCGGGTAAACGGAGTCAGAGGATCGTCGCCCACGTGTGCTGACTGGCTATCGGCGCTGCCATGCCTGGCAACCAACGTAAAGACGAAGCCCCCCTGCTTGGTGTGGCCGAGGCGGACGTCGTCCTCGAGGAACTCCGTGACTACGGACGGGCGGCGGCCGCGGTGGGAGTGCGTCGGGTCAGCTGTGGTCGTGGCAGCAGCCTTCATCATCTTCAGCAGAGCCTGAAGCGTCGCCTCTGCTTGCTTGAAAGGAATCGTGCCATCTGAAACGGTCTGATCCAGGCGCAGAAAGAACAGGTCCGCGCGGGTGTTGACGACGCGCTCGTAGAGTTCACTTACGCTCACCTCGTGCACATGACTCAGCACCTCGAGAGTCTCGGCGAAACGCCGATGGAAGTCCACGAACCCCCGGGCGAGTGGCAGCATGACGCGGCCCTCGGGCCTGCCGAAAACGCTACGTAGCCGCCAAACTTCTCGAACGTTCTCCTGCCGCGCTTCCAACTGCCAGTTGTGAGCGGCGAGGAACTGCGAGACAGCTCCAGGTGAGAGGTTCTCGGCAGCCTCCTGGAAGTCAGCAAAGGTGGAGCTCACCACGATCCCCCTCCCGGTGCGTCTCCGATGCTTCTCATGATGTCCAGCAGCTTCTCCCCTGTGAAGAGGTTACGCCGAGGGATGTGCACCGTCTTGGAGCCCTCTGGCCCCGCTAGCGGGGGGAGCTCCGCTGCGGCCTGCCAGTACATGCGGCTCTCAGTTACGAGGCGGTCGTGGTTCACTGACAGCCAACCAGCGTCGCTGTCGGGGAGGATGAGAACGCCCAGGTAGGCGGGAAGGTACCTGTTTGGAGCCGTGAGCTTCTTGTAGGGCTTTGCCTGCATCTGCCAGGTCAAGTACTCGCTACCAAGCTTGTGCTGTTGAGTCGTGCACTTGAGCTGAAGTTCCAGCTGAGCACCTTGGTAGAACCTGTAGTTTGCTGCTGAAGTGATCGTTATATCAACGCCTTCATAGTCGGTTTCGTGGTACTTGACCCCGCATCCGGCCTCGTAGGCGATCATTCGCGTAAATGCGACGCTGAATTGTTCCTGCCGTGCGTTCATCGGCAGCTGTCCGTCGACAAGGTCACGAGCGTCGCTGCCGCGCGACAGGGGGTCCTCGTGTTCTGCGGCCATAGACGGCTCCTACTGGTGGGTGCGTGAGAACCTAACCAGAGGCTTCGTTGGCGACCTATAGCTCCCGGAAGCTTGAGGTGGCCGAATCAGGCCAGGGGCGCTCTCGCCGCGTTCGTCAGGCGCCCGGTGCGGCAGGCAGCGCTGCTAGCCCCACAATCGTGCTCACCGCAAGGCTCACGGCGCGGATGCTTGCCTCAGCCCAGGAGTCTCCTGTGACGAACGGAAGCGGCGACCGCAGCATGTGCCAACGCGCGCCCCGAACCTGAAGGGGCCAGGCGAGCGGAACGCCGGACTTCGTCAGCCAATCGCCGACGATGTGGGTCAGTGACCCGACCGCGACGGTAAGGCCCAGCAGCCACGCCGATGCGCCCGGAGCGAGTGACTCTCGCGCATGCGGGAATGGACCGAGCACCATCACGCGTGCCCTTCATCGCATTGAGTGACTCCCGCGCATGCGGGAATGGACCGCGGGTTCCCGGCCAGCGCCACATGGGCAACCGGTGACTCCCGCGCATGCGGGAATGGACCGGCCGGAGAGGCGGACGGTCACCTTGGCCCAGTAGTGACTCCCGCGCAGGCGGGAATTGACCGCGCGGCGAGGTCGAGATGGGGGCCCGGTCGGGGTGTGCCCCGCTGTGCAGGTGAGGACTGGACCGTCGTCGGCCACGCGGACAGCCCGCGGTGGACTGGCTCGCCGTCGTCGCGCTGTGCCGCGGCGAGGTTCCGAGCTCTCCGCCTCCTGGTGGCCCACCCTGACCTCCCTGTTTCCATTGCGGAAACTCCTGGTACAGTTTCCTCCATGGAAACAGGTGGTGATCAATCGCCGGACCGGGGCGAAGCGCAGGCGATGTTCGAAGCAGTGCGTCAAGCCGAGTCCGAGACCCGGAACCCGCCGCTGCCTTGGAGGTTCTTCGTTGTACAAGCACTGCTGCTCGCCGTGATCTGCAGTGCACAGGTGCTTCCGATGGGTCCGTCGCGCCTGGTGACGATCCTCGGGCTTGTGGCTGTGGTGGGCATCGGCATGCGGGCAGTGTTCACAAGGCCGGGCTACGGGGTCGTCTGGCCTGATGGCCGGGCCGCCTTTCCCTACCTGGTTGCCATGTTGATTCTGGTCGGGCTTCCCGCTGCGCTCGCGTTGGGTCTCGAAGTGCCGTGGCTTTGGCTCGTCGCCGCGGCCCTGGCCGCGGTGACCACTCTGGAGATGGGGCGTCGGTACCGAAAGGCGTTCGGTCGTGCCTGAGGCGAGGTTTGATCAGTTGATCCATGCCCCGCACAGGCTGATGATCTGCGCGGTCGCGAATGCCGCGACGCATGTCGAGTTCAGTGAACTGCAGGAGCGGCTGGGCATATCGAAGTCCGCACTCAGCAAACACATCGGCCAACTTGTCGAACACGGATACCTGCAGGAAGAACACCGGACAAGAGGCGGGTACTCCCGGCTGCGGCTCTCGCTCACCGAGCCAGGGCGCCGCGCATTTCGAGCGCACACTGCCGCCCTGAAGAAGATCATCGAGGCAGACGAGCAACCCGGCGCATCGTGACTCCCGCGCACGCGGAATGGGCCGCCGATCTGCGCTCGCCGGAGCACCGCCGCAACAAGAGCCACTACCAGCGGTTCCGCGCGGCCCGCCGCCCGCCGGCGCGGATGCGGGCACTGCTGAGTGCTGCGCCCGCCGCCCCCAGCGCGTGCGGGGAGGCGGCCCGCGTCAGGTGGTCAGCTTCCGCTCGTAGCAGACGCTTTCGGCGCAGTCGACGTAGTGGCCGAAGCGGGGGATGGGGTGGTAGCCGCAGCGTTCGTAGAGGCGGATGGCGTCCGGTTGCTCGACACCGGTCTCCAGGCGCATGGTCTGCGCGCCGGACTCCGCCGCGCGGCGCTCCAGGGCCCGCAGCAGGTGCGCGCCGATCCGGCGCCCGCGCCACTCCGGCACGATGTACATCCGCTTGACCTCGAAGGCGGACGCGTCCAGCCGGCGCAGGCCGCCGCAGCCGACGGGGCCGGTGTCCGTGCTCGCGAGCAGGAACAGGTCGATGTCGGCCGCCGACGGCTTGGGGCCCAGTTCCAGATCGGCGCCGTAGCGCTCGATGGTCTCCCGCTCCTGGGCCTCGCGCAGCCGCTTTCCGGCCGGATCGTCCCAGGCGGTGTCCCGAAGGGTGATTCGCACGGTGCGAAGCCTATGTGCCGGGGGCCCATGCCCGGAACGCCGCGCGTACCGGGAGGCGGCGCCGATCGGCCGCTGCGGCCGGGGAACCGCGCGCGCTGCCCCGGCGGTCACGGAGACGGCCACGTGCGCAGCGCGCGCAGCCGGGTGAGGAACACCGATTCGGCGGGGGAGAGGACCCGGTCGCGGCGCCGGCAGACCACGATCGGGCGGCCCTCCCGCGGCGGTCGGACACCGATCACCGCCAGCACGCCGGCGCGCACGTCCCGCTCCACCGCGTGCTCCGACAGCAGCGCGATACCGAGCCCGGCGGCGACGGCCTGCTTGGCGGTCTCCGCACCCCAGATCTCGGCGGTGGCCGCGCCCTCCAGGCCCCACTCCTCCAGCGCCGCCACCTGCTCGGTGCGGGTGGAGGAGCCCGGCTCGCGGAGCAGGAACCGCTCGCCGCGCACCGACTCGGGGCCGATGTCCGCGGCGCCGGCCAGGGGATGGCCGGGCGCGCAGCACAGCAGCAGCCGGTCGCTGAGCAGCGGCTCCTGCACCAGCTGCGGTGCCGCGGGCCCGCCCGCGACGACCGCCAGCCCGATCTCTCCGGCGACCAGCGCCGCCTCCACCTGCCCGCTGTTGCCGACGAACAGGTCGAAGTCGACCTCCGGGAAGTCGGTGCGGAACGCCGCGGTCAGCCCGGGCAGCAGATAGGTGCCGACGGTCGTGGTCCCGCCGATGCGCAGCCGCCCCGCCCGCAGCCCCTGGATCTGCTCGACCGCCGCCACCGCCTCGTCGGCGAGCAGCAGCAGCCGGCGCGCGTAGGCGGCGAGCGCCTCGCCTTCGGCGGTGGGCCGGATGCGCGCGCCGGACCGGTCCACCAGCCGCGCCCGCAGCGATGCCTCCAACTTCTTCACCTGTGTGGAGACCGAGGGCTGGCTCATGTACAGGTGCGCCGCAGCGGCGGAGAAGCTGCCGTGGTCGATCACGCGCAGGAAGATCTCCAGCCGGTGCAGGTTCAGGTCCATGCGCGCTCCTCCGCCGCTCCGCGCCCGCGGGTGCGGGCTCCCCGCGGGCCCTGCCGCCGGCGGCGGCCGGCCGGGGTCGGCCCCGGCCGGCAGTACCGCCGCCCGCCGCATCTCAGTAGGAGATGCAGGCCGACCGCCACTCGGTATAGAAGTCCCACACCTGGGGGGAGCACTCCGGCGCCCCGTACTGGGACATCTTGGACCCTCCGTGCGGCAGGTGGGCATAGGCGCCCACGCCCGGACGGTTGACGTGCAGCATTCCCGCCTCGAACCGGTCGAGCGCCTCGAAGATGCGCGCCGGGTCAGCCGTGAAGACCGTGCCCGACATGCCGTAGCGCACCCCGTTGGCGATCTCCAGCGCCTCGTCGAAGCCGTCGCACCCGATGACGGACAGCACCGGGCCGAACACCTCCTCGCGCGCGATCTCGGAGTCGGGGGCGACATCGGCCAGCACCGTCGGCGCCACGTAGTAGCCGGGCGGCAGCCCCTCCGGCGGCCGGCCGTCGCCGTGCGGGCCGCCGCCGCAGGCCACCCGCGCGCCCTCGCGCACCGCGGTGCGGACCGCTGCCAGGCAGGCGTCGCGCCGCTCGGCGGTCACCACCGGGCCGATATCCGACTCCGGGTCGGCGCCCGGGCCGATCCGCAGCGCCGCCACCCGCGCCCCGAGCAGCTCCAGCAGCCGGCCGTGCACCGCCCGGTCCACCACGACCCGGCTGGTCGCGCTGCACCGCTGCCCCGCCTGCCCGAAGGCGCCGTGCACGATCGCCTCGGCCGCCTTCTCCAGATCGGCGTCGGCCAGCACCACCACCGCGTTCTTACCGCCCAGCTCCAGCTGGGTCCGGAGCAGCCGGTCGGCGCCGGCCCGGTGGATCGCCCGCCCCACCGGCAGCGACCCGGTGAACGACACCCCCGCCACCGACGGGTGGTCCACCAGCGCCTCGCCCGCAGCGCGGTCCCCCTGCACCAGATTGAGCACGCCCGGCGGCAGGCCCGCGTCGGCGAACACCTCGGTGAGCAGCGCCGCCGTCAGCGGCGTGAACGGAGACGGCTTGAGGACCGCGGTGCAGCCGGCCAGCAGCGCCGGCGCCGCCTTCCACACCGGGATGGCGAGCGGGAAGTTCCACGGCGTGATCAGCGCCGTCACCCCGATCGGTGCGCGGGTGGTGAACGCGAAGGTGCGCGGGTCCTCGGCCGGCGTCGTCACTCCGTTGAGCCGCCGCGCCTCGCCCGCGGTGAAGTCGAGCACCGCCAGTGCGCGCTCCACCTCGCCGAGCGCCTCGGCGGTGCGCTTGCCCTGCTCGGCGGTGATCGCCGCGGCGAACTCGTCGGCGCGGGCGCGCAGCAGCTCCTCGGCGCGGCGCAGTACCCGGGCCCGCGCGATCGGGCCCTCCGCCCGCCAGGCGGGCCAGGCGCGGGCGGCGGCCTCGACCGCCTCCTCGCTGTCGGCGCCGCCCGATTCGGCGAACCGGCCGATCGCGGGCGCCCCGCCGCCGTAGGCGGGGTCGGTGTCACTGCGCCGCTGCCCGCTCTCGGCGGGGCGCCAGGCGCCGTCGATGTAGTTGTCCTGCAGGGCCGGGCGCCGGGCCAGAACCGCGGCGGAGGGTTCGGCGGTGGTCTCGTGCATGGGTCCTCGTCTCGTGGCGGGGGCCGGCCGTGCGCGGCCGGCCCGGTGCTCCGATCGCGGGCGGTCTTCAGACCAGGGCCGCGGTGGTCTCCTGGGCCAGGCCGAACGACAGGGTCATGCCGGCGCCGCCGAGGCCGTTGACGACGGTGACCCCGGGTGCGGCCTCGACGACCAGGTCGGCCGCCCCGTCCGGCAGTGACGGGTAGACGCCGTGCCAGCGCTCGGCGATCTCCGGCCGCGGCAGGGCGGCGAAGCCGGCGAAGTAGTCCAGGACGGCGCGGTCCACCTCGTCGCGCTCGAACGGGTCGTGGGTGAGGCCGTAGGCGTGGCTGTCGCCGAGGGTGACCTGCCCGCCGGCGGTGGCGGAGACCAGCACGTGCACCCCTTCGGCGCGGTGCAGCGGCAGCTCCCGGTCGAACCGCTCGCGCAGCGCGCCCAGCGCCGTGCAGTGCGCGTAGGCGCCGTAGTGCAGCAGTGTCAGCCCCGCACACAGCGCCGGCCCGAGCTCCCACCCCTCCGGCTGCGCGGTGGTGCGCATCATCTGCAGCTTGCAGCGGCGCACGCCGCTCCGGTCGAACACCTCCGGGAAGAGCGCCTGGAACTCGTTTCCGGAGCAGACGAACACGTGGTCCGCCCGCCACGGTCCCTCGGTGGTGTCGACCCGCGGCCGGTCGATACCGGTCACCGCGGTGCCGAAGCGCAGCTGCACGCCCTCCTCCGCCAGCAGGCCGGCCAGGGCCGGGATCGCGGTGCGGGGGTCGACGTTGACCTCGGTGGGGCTCCACAGCGCGCCGCGCACCCCCTCGGTGCGCAGCACCGGCGAGGCCGCGACGGTCTCGCCAGGCGCCAGCATCCGGGCGCCGCGCTCCACCGCGTGCGGCGACGTGGCCAGGTACTCCTCGGCGACGGCCTCCTCCTCGGGTGTGCGGACCACCAGCAGCGATCCGCTGGCCCGGTGCCAGATCCCGGTCCGCTCGGCCACCTCCAGCCACACGTCGCGGCTGCGCAGCGCCCGGTCGTACAGCCCGGCCGGCTGTCCCACCGGCCACACCAGGCCGAAGTTGCGGACCGAGGCGCCGACCGCGCGCTCGTCGCGTTCGAACAGGGCCACGCGCAGGCCGGCGCTGGCGGCGGCCAGCGCGTGGGCGAGGCCGACGATGCCGGCGCCGACCACCGCCACGTCCACGCTGCGGTCGGCGCCGGACGGAGCGCTGCGGGCGGGAGCGGCGGTGCGCGGTTGCGTGCTCATGGGGAGCCTTTCCACGAGGGCGGGGGAGCGGCGGGCGGGGATGGCGGGAGCGGGGGCGCGGTGCGGGTCAGACGGCATCGGGCATCCGGTTCCACCACGGCAGCAGGATGAGGCCGGACACCAGGGCCGCGGCGGCGAAGCCGTAGAACAGCACGCCGGCGCCGAGGTAGCCGGGCAGCAGGCCGCCCAGGACGGCGCCCACCGAGCCGCAGCCGTTGATGAAGCCGGCCGAGGCGCCGGCCCGCTCGGAGGTGCCGAAGTCGACCGCCGCCGTGCAGGAGATCATCGTGTCGGCGGCGTAGACGGCGAGCCCGATCAGCGCCAGCACGGCCACCATCACCGGGACGCTGCCGGAAGCGGTCAGCGGTTCGAAGGCGACGAGCGCCGCGACCAGCACAGCCAGGCTGAGCACGGTGGAGGGGATGCGCCGGGCGCCGAGCAGCCGGTCGGAGACGTAGCCGATCACGATCGGGGCGGCCAGCCCGGCCACGCCGAAGGAGACCGGGATGACGACCGCTTCCAGGTGCGAGGCCTCCGGGATGCGCTGGGACACGATGACCGGTCCCCACAGCAGGATCGCGTAGCGGGCCGGCTTCAGGAGGAAGTAGGACAGCCCCAGCATGAGCACCATGCGGTTGCGCACGGCCGTGGCCAGCGCCGCTCGCACCCCGGGGCGGTCTCGGCGGGGCCCGCCGCCGTCCGGAGCGGCACCGCCGGAAGCGGCGGAGGCGGCCGCATCCGGCAGGGCGGCCGCCTCCCCGGCGCCGCGGTACTCCTCCACCGGTGGCAGGCCGACGTCCTCGGGCCGGTTCCGCTGCAGCAGCAGGAACACCAGCAGGGCCAGCAGCACGACCGCGGCTCCGGCGTAGAACGCGGCGCTCCAGTGGCCGAAGACCTCGTAGGCCCACCAGCCGGCGAACGGCGTGGCCACCAGACCGCCGAAGGCGTAGTTGGTGCTCCAGAAGCCCAGGACCCTTCCCCGCTCGCCGACGGTGAAGAACGACGACATGTTCTTGCACAGCGACGCCCAGCCTGTCGACTGCGCGAGGCCCTGCACGATCATCAGCGGGGCGAACAGGAGAAGCGCCGGGAAAAGCCCCATGAACAGGGCCGCCAGTGCCGAGAACGCGAGCCCGCCGGCGACCACCACACGGGGGCCGAACCGGTCGGCGAGCGCGCCCCAGAAGAACTGGCCTGCGGCATAGGCCGCCAGGTAGAGCGCGTCGAGATTGCCGAGCACCTCCTGGGTCATGCCGGCGGAGGGGTCGTCGAGGATGCCGACCTTGGCGGCGGCGAAGGCGTTGCGGGAGAAGTAGAAGCCGGCGTAGACCAGCCAGGTCACGGCGAAGATCTGGATGCGCCAGCGCTCGAACCGGGGGTCGCGGGCGAAGGGTCGGGCCGGTCGCGTATCGGTGTCGGCCGGGTCGGCCATGTCAGGCACCTTCTCGGGAGGAGGGGAGGGCGCGGCCGCCGCGGCGGCCGCATCGGCGGTCGGGGCGGCGGGCCGGGCCGGGCCCGCCGCCCGAGGTCCCCGGGGTGCGGTGAGGGGGCGTCGGCTCAGGCGGCCGGCGCCTGCTGGGCCGCGCAGTCGAGCGCGAACCGGTAGGCGTCGAAGTTGCGCAGCCGGTGGCCGGGCGGGACGGCCACGCCGGGCCGGTTGACGATGAACGGCACCCGCTGCTCGGTGAGGCCTCCGTGCGAGCGCAGCGGCGCGTCCAACTGGGACAGGTCGTGCCGCTCCGGCGCGGTTCCCAGCGCAGTGTTCTTGCCGGCGATGACCACCAGGTCGCCGATCCGGTCGGCCGGCAGTTCGAACTCGGCGCACGCCGCCGCGCGGTCGAGCACGCGCTCGACGCCGGGCAGCGCCGCAATGCGCTCCGCCGCGCCCGGAACGCTGCCGGTGTCGGCGATGTGCACGGTGGCGAACGAGCCCAGCGCGCCGTGGTGCACCGTGTAGGGGTCGGTGATGGGCAGAACCACCCGCGACGCGCCGGCGCCCAGCCCTTCGTCCAGTCGGCTCTGCAGGTAGACCACGGTGGGCGCGCCCTCGGCGTCGGACTTGCGGTTCATGCCGTGGTCGGCGGTGATGACGAGGACCGCGCCCAGTTCGTGGATGCGCCGGAAGTAGCCGTCGAGCATCGCGTAGAAGTCGTCGGCGACCGGGCTGCCGGGCGCGTGCTTGTGCTGGATGTAGTCGGTGAGGGAGATGTAGGCCAGGTCGGGCCGGGTGCGCTCCAGCACGGCCGTGCCCGCCGCCATCGCGAACTCGCTGAGCTCCGCGCTGTAGACCGACGGCACCTCCCGGTCCACCAGGGCGGGCACGCCGCCGATGCCGTTCTCCTCGGGGGTGGCTTCACCCGCGCGCTCGGCGGAGAAGCACACGCCGCGGCCCTGCAGCCCGTGGCCGAGGAGGCGGCGCAGCTTGTCCTTGGCGGTCACCACCGCCACCGAGCGGCCGGCGTCGGCGAAGGCCGAGAACAGGGTGGGCGCGCGGAGCAGCGCCGGGTCGTTCATCATCACCTCCTCGCCCCGGTCGGGGTCGAAGAAGTAGTTGCCGCAGATTCCGTGTACCGACGGCGGTGCGCCGGTGGCGATGGAGAGGTTGTTGGGATTGGTGAAGGACGGCATCGCGCATTCCGCGTCCAGGAACGTTCCGCCCGATTCCATCAGCTCTGCAAGGAACGGCATGCGGCCCGCGTCGATCGCCCGCAGATGGTAGTCGGGCTCGCTTCCGTCGATGCACACGACCACGGCGGGTTCGCGGGGGATCGGGTAGCTGCGGCCGTTGGCGACCACGCTGTCCTGGGGCATCGTGCACCCTTTCTGGGTATCACCGGGCCGGGGGCGCGAATTCACGGCGAATTCACTGCGCCGCCACTGGGCCGAAAGAACAGATATCCGGATCCGCAGAACACCGCCCTTCCCGTCTGCGGAGAAGGGTTGGATCTGCGTCCGGTTCGTTTCTAACAGCGCATTTCTTCCGCAGGAACCGGGCAATTCCCTATAGGGCGTATAGCCGTCCGGCTATGGCGTCGCCAGAGGCCGCCGCGGCAGGGCGGGCGAGGAGAGTAGGGAGAGTCCAGAGAGCGGTGGCGCACGCCGAAGGCGTCACCGCGGGCGGTGCGGTGGGCGGTGCGGTGCGCAGCGGCAGCGGCTGCGCGGGCCGGATCGGGCGCGGTTGCGGCCGCGCTCGGCTGAGCAGTGCACGCCGCCCCCGCCCGGGCAGCCGCGCAGCGCCGGAGCCTGTGGCTCAGGCCGATGGTGCGGGGGAGCGCGGCCCGCTCGGGGCCGCGGCGCCGGGGCAGGGGGCGCCGGGAGGCGCTCCGCTCAGGCCGCGCGGCCGGTGCGGGCGAGCAGGACCGTCTGCGGGTCGGCGGAGTCGGGAACCGGGACCTGCGGGGCGAAGATGCCGCCCTGGCCCTCGTTCTGACCCGGTACCAGTTCGCCGGAGAACTCCTCGGAGGCGAGCAGCGCCGCCACCAGGTCCGGATCGAGCCGCTCGTCGGCGCCGATACCGCGGGCCAGGTCCCAGGCGTGCACGGCGAGGTCGAACGTCATCTGCCAGAGGTAGAGCGTGGCCGGGGCCGAGCCGAAGGACAGGTCCACGGTGCGCTCCAGCATGCCGGGCCGCACCCAGGCGGCCCGCGCCGCGCTCGCGGCCTCATCCCACGCCGCCTTCGGGGCGCCGCCCAGCACATCGCCGGAGAAGCGGTCGCCTGCGGCGGAGGTGCGGCCGCCGTCCAGCAGGTAGGGCACCCACAGCTGCTCCTCGACCAAGTGGGCGAGCAGGTCGGCGACGGTCCAGTCGGCGCAGGGCGTGCCCCGTTCGAGAGCGCCGCCATCGACGGCGCGGACGCGGCGGTCGAACTCGTCCATGGCGGCGGCGTGCAGGTCGAGGGTCGTGGACACGGGGCGCTCCTCTGCCTGGGGCGGTCGCGCCGCACGCGGCGCTCGACGAAAAGCGTAGGCCGCGGCGGGCGGTCGGGAAAAGGCAATCATCGCGCCTGTGGACGGCCAAGCGGGGCGCGGCGCGCCGCCGCGGCGCCGGCGCCGATCCCAGGATGGTCGCGCGCGGCCGCACGGGGCGGCCGACCGAAGCGGGAAGGGGCCGACCGTGGCCGGATCCCACGCTGCGCCGCAGCCCGGCGCCGGACAGGCGTCGCTGGCGCGCGTCGTCACCATCGCGAGCGCCGCGGCAATGGGCGGCTTCCTGTTCGGCTACGACAGCTCGGTGATCAACGGGGCCGTCGACGCCGTGCAGGAGCGGTTCCAGGTCGGCGCGGCCGCCACCGGCTTCACCGTGGCCGCCGCGCTGCTCGGCTCCGCCGTCGGCGCGGCGATCGCCGGCGGCATGGCCGACCGGGTCGGCCGGATCCGGGTCATGCAGCTCGCCGGTGTGCTGTTCCTGATCAGCGGAATCGGCTCGGCGCTTCCGTTCGCGATCTGGGACCTGGCGATCTGGCGGGTGGTCGGCGGCATCGCCATCGGCGTGGCCTCGGTCATCGCCCCGACCTACATCGCCGAAGTGTCGCCGGCCGCCTACCGCGGCCGGCTGGCGTCGCTGCAGCAGCTCGCGATCGTGCTCGGCATCGCGGTATCGCAGCTGGTCAACTACGCGCTGGCGGCGGCCGCCGGCGGCAGCGCGCTCGGCGCGCTCGGCCCACTCCAGGCGTGGCAGTGGATGCTCGGCGTCGAGGCGGTGCCCGCGCTCGTCTACATCGCCCTCAGCTTCACCATCCCGGAGTCCCCGCGCTACCTCGTGCGCACGGGGCGGGCGGACGAGGCCGGGGAGGTCCTGGCGACCGTCGAAGGCGGCGACACCGACGCGCGCATCGCCGAGATCCGCACCGCGCTCGGGTCCGAGGTCAAGCCCCGCCTGCGCGACCTGAGGGGCCCGTTCCTGCTGCTGCCGACCGTGTGGATCGGCATGGCGATCTCGGCGTTCCAGCAGCTCGTCGGCATCAACGTGATCTTCTACTACTCGGCGTCGCTGTGGCAGTCGGTCGGCGTCGACGAGAGCAGCTCGCTGCTGCTCAGCCTGTTCACCTCGATCGTCAACATCGTCGGCACGCTCATCGCGATCGGGCTGGTCGACCGGATCGGCCGCCGCCCGCTGCTGCTGGCCGGCTCGGCCGGCATGGCCCTCGCCCTCGCCGTCGCGGCCTGGGCGTTCAGCCACGCCGAGGTGGCCGGCGAGCAGGCCCAGCTGCCGTTCCTCTGGGGTGCGGTGGCGCTGGCCGCGGCCAGCTTCTTCGTCCTGTTCTTCGCGCTGTCCTGGGGCGTGGTCACCTGGGTGCTGCTCGGCGAGATGTTCCCGCTGCCGATCCGCGCCGCAGCGATGGCGGTGGCCACCGCGACCCAGTGGATCGCGAACTGGCTGGTCACGGTCAGCTTCCCGAGCCTGCGCGACTGGAACCTGTCCGGCGCCTACATGCTCTACACGGCCTTCGCCGTGCTGTCCTTCTTCTTCGTCCTCAAGTTCGTCCGGGAGACCAAGGGCAAGACGCTGGAGGAGATGCAGGGCTGACTTCGGGAGGGGGCGCGAGGGCACTGCAGGGCTGAGCGGAGCGCGAACGGAGGGGAGCGGACCATGTGGGCGGCGTGTGCGCGGGAGCTGAACGGGATCGGAGCCGTGGAGGTGTGCCCGACGCCGGCCCCCGGGCCCGGACCGGGCCAGGCCCTGGTCCGGGTGCGCGGCGCGGGCGCCGGGCCCTGGGACGTCGGCTTCCTGAGCGGCGCCATGCCCGGCGTCGCGGTGCCGTTCATTCCCGGGCAGGAGATCGCGGGCGTCGTGGAGCAGGCGGAGGACGGCGCCGGGGTGCGCGCCGGCGACCGCGTCTGGGGGACGCTCTTCCCCGCCGGGGGCGGTTTCGCCGAGCTGGCCGCCGCCGACACTGCCCGCCTGGCGCCGCTGCCCCGCGGGACCGGCTTCGCCGACGCCGCCGGCCTGGTCATCGCCGCGGGCACCGCGCACGAGGGCCTGATCGCGCGCGGCGGACTCACCGCGGGCCAGTCGGTGCTTGTCACCGCGGCCTCCGGCGGCGTCGGCAGCGCCGCGGTGCAGATCGCCGCCGCGCAGGGCGCGCGGGTCTTCGGCGCGGCAAGCCCCGCCAACCACGCCTACGTGCGCGGCCTCGGCGCCGAAGCGGTGTTCGACTACCACGGTGCCCACTGGGCCGAGCAGCTGCGGGAGGCGGTGCCGGACGGCGTCGACCTGCTCTTCGACGCCGCCGGCGGGGACACCCGCGACCGCGCCCTCGGCGCTGTCCGCGACGGCGGGCGCGCGGTCTCCACCATCGTCCGCGACCCGGTCCCGGACGCCCCCCGCGGCATCGACTCCGGCGCCTTCTCCGCCACCGTCGACCGCCCGCGCCTGGAGGCCCTCAGCGACCTGATCGCCGCGGGCGCCCTGCGCCCCCAGACTTCGGCCGCCTACCCCCTCACCCGCGCCCGCGAGGCCCTCACCCACGTCGCCACCGCCCACACCCGCGGCAAGGTCGTCATCGACATCGCCGGCTGAGGCGCCGGACGCCCTGGGGCGTGGTGGGCGGGCACCTGTCCTGCTGCTTCTCGCCCCGGCACGCCCCTCGCGGCGGGTTCTCCTCTCCGGGAGGAGGAAAACCCGCGTGGGCTCCCTCGCCGGCCGTGCGACGGGTCCACCGCCGACACCGCTCGCGGCAGACGCCACCCACCCGATACGCCCTAGCCGGAGCCGACCATCTTGGCCGCGAGGCGCTCCTTGTTCGGCCACCGCACGTTGGTGGCCCAGCCGAACTTCTCGAAGGCCCAGATGACGCGGGCGGAGATGTCGATCTGGCCCTTGAGGACGCCGTGCCGGGCGCAGGTCGGGTCGGCGTGGTGCAGGTTGTGCCAGGACTCGCCGAAGGAGGGGATGGCGAGCCACCACACGTTCCGGGAGCGGTCGCGGACCTCGAAGTTCTCCTCGCCGATGGTGTGGCAGATCGAGTTGACCGACCAGGTGACGTGCTGCTGGAGGGCGAGGCGGACCAGCCCGGCCCAGAAGAAGGCGGTGAGGGCGCCCCACCACGACATCGTGACCAGTCCGCCGATCACCGCCGGCGAGAACAGGGAGAAGAGGAAGACCGGGACCGCCCACCGGTCGATCGCCGCGATGTCGCGGTCCCTGAGCAGGTCGGGGGCGAACCGGCGCAGCGAGGTCTTCCGGTTGTCCAGGTACAGCCAGCCCATGTGCGCGTAGTACAGCCCCTTGGCGACCGAGCGCCAGTCGTCGCCGAACCGCCACGGCGAGTGCGGGTCGCCCTCGTGGTCGGCGTACTTGTGGTGCCGCCGGTGGTCGGCCACCCATTTGATGACCGACCCCTGGAACGCCAGGGTGCCGGCCAGGGCCAGGGCGATCCGCAGCGGCCGGTTGGCCTTGAACGAGCCGTGCGTGAAGTAGCGGTGGAAGCCCACCGTGACCCCCAGGCCGCCGACGAGGAAGTACACGGCGCCGATGGCGATGTCCGTCCAGCTCAGCGCCCAGCCCCAGGCGAAGGGCACGGCGGCGCCCAGCGCAAGCAGCGGGATCAGGACGTAGCCGAACACGGTGGCGCGTTCGCGCATGCTGCGGGGCTCGGGGTCGAGATCGCGCTCGGGGGCGCCGCCGGTCGCGGCGGTCTCCTCTGCGCCGGTGGCGGCTGCGGGGTCGGGTGGCATGGTCATCGGCTGCCTCGCAATCGGGATGGAATTCAACCTACGGAACCGTAACCTACGGTCCCGTAGGTCTGTTGTCTACGGCCCCCGCTGCGCCGTGCCGGCGCAAGGCCGGCGCAAGGCGCAGGAAAGGGCGGGGCGCGACGCTGGCGAGGTACGGGGGGCTGCACTGGGACTGGCCGAGGCCCCCAGTGCAGGGCCGGGCAGGGCGCCACGGAAGGGGAACTGCAGTGCTGAAGACTGCCGGACGCATCCTCGCGGCGGGTTCCGTCGCCCCTTGCCGCCGCCGCGCCCTTCGGGGCCGTATCCGCCGCGGCTGCGGAGAGCGCGAACTGGATCACGGGCTACACGCGCCAGCCTGACGACGGAGACGCGGGAGGGGTCACGGTCTCCGAGTTCGCCCAGAAGAAGCGCGGCGACGGGCAGCTGGTCTCGGCCCGGTTCGCGGCGAAGGGCGAGGCCCTCACGATCTACGACAGCCACGCCAACGGCCGCCCGGCCGTCGCCCGGCTCTGGGTGGGCGGTGGCGGGCCCGCCGTCTTCACCGGGAAGGAGGGCGGGAGCCGCACGGTCCCGCTCTCCTATGCCGAGGGGCAGACCGTCTACCTGCAGGTGTGCACCAGCTACGCCGACAGGGCGATGTGCACCGAGAAGAGGCGCGAGCCGGGGCGGACCTGACGGCAGCCCCGCAAGCACCGGGGGCTCTCCCACCCGCCTGCTCAGCCGGGGCGCCGGTTTCCGCGGCGGCCTCAGCTACGCCGACGGCAAGGACGTCTCCCTCCAGGTCTGCCTCGGAGACACCGGCTTCTGCTCGACGACCTACAGCGGCGGCCGCACCTGACCCGGGCGCCCGGGGAGGCCGGCAGCCCGCTCAGACGCGGCCGGCCGCGGACCAGATCCAGGCTTCGGCGGGGGTGTACGGCGTGGTCGCGCCGTCGGGGCGCCACTCGGCGGCGGGGACGACGCCCGGGGGGAGCAGGCGGGTGGCCGACATCGCCTGCTCGACCTGGGCGCGCGTGCGGGCCCGGCCGGGCAGGCCGAGGGCGTGGTACATGCGGGCGGCGACGGCGGCAGCGTCCGGGTCGAGGTCGGCGGATCCGTGGGTGCACACGATCCAGGAGCCCGGCGCGGCGGCGGCGGCCAGCTCAGCCACGATGCCCTCCGGGCCCGCGCCGCCGGCGTCGGCGTAGTCCACGAAATGGAACAGGGCGCCGAACACCGTGCACACCGGCCGGCTGAAGTCGATCGTGCCGGCGGCGCGGACCCGGTCGACGAGTGCCGCCGGCTCGCGGGCGTCCGCCTCCACCACCGAGGTGGCCGGGCCGTCGCCGGCCAGCAGCGCCGTTGCGTGCGCGACCACGTAGGGGTCGTGGTCCACCAGCGCTGAGGCGGCGCCCGGGTGGCGCGCGCGGAGTACGTCGTGCAGCGGCGGCGCCTCGTCGCTGGGCAGGTCGCAGCCGATGTCGATGATCTGGTCGATGCCGTCGGCGGCGGCCGCAGCCACTGCGCGGCGCAGCATCTCCACGTTGGCCTGGGCCGTGGTGACCATGGACGGCAGCGCCGCGATGATGTCGCGCGCGTCGCCCCGGTCTTCGGGGTGCAGCCCCTTGGCGCGGTCCGGGCTTCCGCTCTTGTAGGCGCGGTAGAGGCGGCTGGTGCTGGCGGTGTGCTCTTCGTCGTCGCCGTGGTCCATGGGGACCCCCTCCGTTGCCCGGTGCGCGCCCGGCGGCACGTGCGGTGGATGCTACCCCCGGTGCCGGGGCCGCGACAGCCGGAGGAGGGAAGTCCGCGGTGCCGCCGCGCGGTGAGCACGCGTACTCAGGACTCCGCTCCGCGGCGGCGGCAGGATGGCGGCATGGGACATCGAGGGCATGAAGCAGCAGGGGCGGCCTGGAGCGCAGCAGCGGCGGCGGTGCTGCTGCTGGCCGGTACGGCGGCCGCGGTGTGGTGGCGCACCGACGCCGCCGGCGCCGCGAGCTGGGCTGAGACCGGACTGCCGCTGGCAGAAGCCGACCACGCCGCCGCACCGCTGCCGCTGGGCGGCACCGCGGTGGCCGCGATCGGAGCCGGCGGACTGGCCGCTGCGCTGGCGGCGCTGGCAGTACTGGTCCTCCTGGTCCGTGCCGGGCGCCTGCACTGGAGCCGGGCCGCCGCAGTCGGCCTGCTCCTGCCGGGCGCCGCGACCGCGGGGCTGTGGTGGGGCACCGCCACCGCGCCGGTCATCGGGGCCAACATCGGCCTCGGCCTGATCGCGCTGATCCTCGTCCCTGCCGCAGGGCTGTGCGCGGCAGCCGGTGCCGGCCTCGCCTGGTTCGCACGGCCCGGCCGCCGGCCGGCTCCCGGCGCCGGCTGAGCGGGGGCCGCGTGCGGACCCCCTGGGAGGACGGCTCCAGGGGGTCCGCACGCGGCCCCGTCGTGTGCCCGGCCCCAAGCCCTTGCCTGCATATATGCCTGAGTGGTTATACTCGGAGAGTGATCTTCGATGCGGTGGCCGACCCTCGGCGGAGGCAGATCCTCGACCTGCTCCGATCGGGCGAGCGCAGCGTGGGCGACCTCGTCGCCCAGGTGGGCGCCTCGCAGCCGGCCGTCTCCAAACACCTCGCCGTGCTGCGCAGGGAAGGGCTCGTCGCGGTCCGCGTCGAGGCCCAGCGGCGCTGGTACCGGCTGCGCCCCGAGCCGCTGGCGGAGATCGACACGTGGCTGGCGCCCTACCGCCGGTTCTGGGACGGGCGGCTGGACGCCCTCGAACTCCACCTGGACGCGGCAGGGCGCGCCGCGGACATCCGCGACCACTCTGAGGAGGACCCGCCATGACGGCCCTGGACCCCGTCTTCGACTCGTCCGGCGACGACGCCGAGCTACGCTTCGAACGCCGCCTGGCCCACCCGCCCGAGCGCGTGTGGGCCGCGGTCACCGACCCCGCGCAGCTCGCCGTCTGGTTCCCCGCGGTCCCCGCCTATGACCCGGTGCCGGGCGGCTCCGTGCACTTCACCTTCCCCGGCGCCGACGGCGGCCCGGACGAGGACGGCGGCACCGGCGAGGTCCTCGCCTTCGACCCGCCCGCGGTGTTCGCCTTCACCTGGAACGGCGACCTGCTCCGCTTCACCCTGGAGCCGGACGGCGCCGGCACCCGGCTGGTCTTCACCCACCGGCTCGGCGGCGGCCCGGTCGGCCGGCTGGCCGCGGCGCGCAGCGCGATGGGCTGGACGGCCTGCCTGGCCGCGCTCGGCGCCGTCCTCGGCGAGCGTCCGCTGCCGGCGGAGCCGGACGCCGCCGAGCGCCGCGCCGGAACGGACCGGTTCACCGAGCTGTTCGGACTCGGCGACGGCACGGCCGAATTCCACGGGGCCGACCTCGGGTACACGGTCCGCTTCGCCCGCGACCTGTCCTGGCAGCCGATCGAGGAGGTCTGGGCGTTCCTCACCGAGGGCAAGGCGCCCGCCGCCGGAGGAGAGGCGCCGCAGCGGCTGGTCAACGGCTACGTCACCGCGGGCGCGGTCACCGGCGCCGAACCGCCCCGCGAAGTCGCCTACGCCTGGACCGACGAGGGCGGCCCGGCCGGCACCGTGCGGTGGATCCTGGCCGCCGACCCGGTCCTGGGCACCCGGATCGAGCTGGAGCAGTCGGTGCCGCCGCGCCGTGCCGACCGGCTGCCGGTCTACCTCGCGGCGTGGCACACCCACCTGGAGCTGATCGTCGACGGCCTGCGCGGTGTCGAGCGCTGCCCCTGGCCCGCGGACCGGACCGAGGAGCTCACCCGGCGCTATGCCGAGCGGCTCGCCGGCGGCGCCGGATGAGAGAAACGGGGGCGGAGCGGCCGGATCAGACGCCGGACCCGCTCGGAGTCCGCTGCCTGCCCAGCGGGGCGGCCGGCGGCACGGGCGCGGACGCGGGCGGGGGGTAGGGAGCCGCGGGGGAAGAAGCGGGAGCCGTGAGGAAGGCAGCGGCCAGGGACGCGTTGGTCAGCGCCGCGAAGCGCAGCACCGCCGGCAGCGTCAGGGCGAACAGCACGCCGGCCGCAGTGTGCAGTGCGACGTCGGCGGCCAGCCCCGGACCGAGTCCGATCAGCTCGGGGAGGGATTCCCCCTGCAGGCCGTGCAGGATCCATCCGTAGAGCGGGTAGGAGAGGCCGGCGACGGTCCCCGCCCACCACGTCACGGCAATGCAGAACGCGGCCACGGCGAGGGGGAAGCGCAGCAGCCCGAAGCCGAGGTCCATCCAGCTCTGCCCGCAGGTCACCGGGTGCACCGCCCGGCGGAACCAGCCGGACTCCGCCGGCACCGGCCGGTAGCGGGGCTCGGGCGCCTCCCGATCCAGCACGGACGGGAGCAGGATCCGCTCCGCGGTCGCGAGGCCGCGGGCGATGAGCAGCCCGACCGCCAGGACGAACACCCCGGCGACCAGGGGGGCGGTCGCGACTCCCGCGGCGAAGAACGGAACGAGCAGGCAGAACGAGATGACGGCGGTCGGGAAGGCGATGGCGATGTAGCGCGTGTCGGCGCCGATGCGCCGCAGGATGGTCGGCATGCTCCGACGCTACGGAGCCCGGTCCCGCCGTTCACGCCCCTCCGCTCGCGTCTGCGGGGTGGTGCCCGCTCCACCACCGCCGGGTGCGCACGCCCGCTGGGCGCCGGCGGCGGGCCGGTGCCGGCCCGGTCTGCAGTGCGGTTCGGAGCGGGGGAGACCCCGTCCCCCGTGCCCGCCCAGCGCTCGCGGCCGCGGCCGGCGGCAGGGCCGGGGTAGCGCTGCGCCGGCCCGTGCGCCTCAGCGGCGGACGGCTGGCCGGCGTGCCGCACAGGGGCCGGTTGGATCGGCGCGGCCTGGCGGAGGAGCCGGGCAGCGGGCGCCCTGCCTTCCCCGGCGCCCGGGACCGCTCCGGCTCCGCCGTGCCTCGCGCTGCGGACCCCGCCGGCGGGCGGTGGCGGAGGCGGTGCCCCGGTGCCCGGTCTCCGGGCGCGGGCGCCGCCTCCGCCGGACCGGTGGGGTGCCGGGCCCGCGTTCGCACGCGGGCGGTGCCTGTCACCAGCGGCGCGTACACGTGCCGGGCCCGGGCGCTGTGCGGTCCAGCGCCCGGGCCCGCGGTGCTCAGAGGCTCTGGGCGAGGGCTTCCAGCCGGTCGAGGCCGTCGACGGTGCCCTCCTCCATCCCCTCGGCGAGCATGCCGTCGCGGTCCTCCACGGACTGGAAGACCGAGGTGGAGGTGTAGCGCGTCCGACCGGAGCCGAGGTCCTCCAGCACGACCGTCTCCAGCAGGACGTGCCCCGGCATGCCCTCGAACTCGAACGTCTGCACGACCCGTTCCGGGGCGGCGACCTCGTGGTAGACGCCGCGGAAGGCGTACTCGCCGCTGCCGTCCTTCTGCACGAACCGCCAGTCGCCGCCGGGGCGCACGTCGGCGCGGTCCACCGTGGTCTCGAACCCGGCGGGGCCCCACCACTGCGGGATGAACTGCGGCTCCGTCATCGCGCGGAAGACCTTCTCGCGCGGTGCGTCGTAGTCACGGGTGACGGTGATGGCATGGCTGCCGTCCTCGACGGTGAAGTCGGTCGCACCCACGGTCCTGGTGGCCATAGTCAGCATTCCCTCCGGCGCCGCAGTGGCGCCTGTCCGGGCGGTGCGGCACCTCGGGTGCCCTCCGCCGCGTCTTCGTGCGGCGCGATCTGCGCCGCACCCTGCGGTGCTGCCTGCGAAGCCGCTCGCGCTAGCCGCCGGCGCCGCCGGTGCCGCCGGTGCCGCCGGGCGGGTCCGCCGGATCGGTGATCGTGCGGATGACCTCCTCCAGGCGGTCCAGCCGGTCGGCCTGCGCCCGCGCGTAGCGGCCGATCCAGTCCGCGGCGTCGTCCAGGGGCGCCGTTTCGAGCCGGCAGGGCCGCCACTGGGCATCGCGCCCGCGGACCACCAGGCCGGCCCGCTCCAGCACCTTCAGGTGCTTGGACACGGACTGAAGGCTGACGGGGAAGGGCTCGGCCAGCTCGTTGACCGTTGCCTCGCCCTCCGCCAGCCGGGCCAGCAGGGCCCGGCGGGTGGGGTCGGCGAGCGCTCCGAACGTGGTGCTGAGCCGATCGTCGGCCATTCGTATTCAACTTCCTGGTTGTTCAACCTCGTGGTTGAATATGCCGCTGAGAGGGGCCCCTGTCAACCTCCCGGGAGTAAAAACCGGGCGAGACAGGGGCGTCCGGCTACGGCCGCAGCTGCGCGGCCTCCCGCGCCAGCGCGGTGATGCGGGTCCAGTCGCCGGCCGCCACCGCCTCACCCGGTGCCAGCCACGTTCCGCCGACGCAGCCCACGTTGGGCAGCGCCAGGTAGTCGGCGGCGCTGTCCACCGTGATGCCGCCGGTCGGGCAGAACCGCGCCTGCGGTAGCGGTCCGGCCAGCGACTTCAGGTAGGCGCGCCCGCCGGCCGCCTCGGCGGGGAAGAACTTCATGGCGGTGGTGCCCTCCTCCAGCAGCGCCATGGCCTCCGACACCGTCGACACGCCCGGCAGCGCCGGCACCCCCGTGTCGGCCACCGCCTGGCGCAGCTGCGCGGTCGAACCCGGGCTGACCAGGAACGCCGCGCCGGCCGCGGCCGCAGCGCGGGCCTGCTCCGGCGCGGTCACGGTGCCGGCGCCCACGACCGCCTCGGGCACCTCGGCTGCGATGCGCTCGATCGCCGGCAGGCCCGCCGGGGTCCGCAGCGTCACCTCGATGGCGGGCAGCCCGCCGGCGGCCAGCGCCCGCGCCAGCGGCACCGCGGCCGCGGCGTCGTCCAGCACCACCACGGGCAGGACGGGCGCGAGGTCGAGCAGCGCATCGGCGGTGCGCGGAGGTGCGGGGGTCATTCGTGCTCCCAGTACTGGTCGGGGCGGGTAGCTGTGCAGGGGGTGCGGTGCGGGCGGGGCGGGTTCAGGCGCGCTTCCAGCGCGGGCCGCAGTGCGGGCTGGAGTGCGGGCTGGAGTGCGGGCTGGAGGCGCGGCGCGGGGGCGCCGGGCTCACTCGTGCTCCCACATCTGGTCCAGGCGGGCGGCAGCGCCCAGCAGCGCCGGGTTGTCGGCGACGATGAGGACGGTGGCGATGTTCTTCAGGTAGTCGGTCATCCGGCCCTTGGCCTCGAACCGCAGCCGGAAGCGGCCCTCGCGCAGGACGTTGGGGATGCGGGGCAGGACACCGCCGCCGAGGAACACGCCGCCGGTGGCGCCCAGTGTGAGCGCGACGTTGCCGGCGAAGCCGCCGAGCAGCGCCGCGAACACCTCCAGGGTCTCCCGGGCGAGCGGGTCGGCCTGGTCGGGGTGGATGCCGGCGTTGGTGATCTCGCTCGGCGACAGGTCGGGGGCCTGCGTTCCGAGGATCTCGCCGAGCGCCCGGTGCAGCCGCGGCAGGCCGGGCCCGCTGAGCAGCGCCTCGGCGCTGACCCGGCCCCGCTCGGCGGTGATCACCCGCACCACCTCGGCCTCCAGGTCCTCCACGGCGGGCGCGTCGACATGCCCGCCCTCGCCGGGCAGCGGCAGCCAGCCGCCCGCCGGCAGCGGCACCAGGCCGGCGACGCCGAGCCCGGTCCCCGGCCCCAGCACCGCCATCGGCGCCGCCGGATCGGTGCCGGGGCCGCCGATCGGCAGCAGGTCGGTGTCGCCGAGCGCCGGCAGCGACTGGGCGAGCGCGGCGAAGTCGTTGACCACTTCGAGGTGGTCCAGGTCCAGCGCCGCGCGGTCGCCGTCGACGGAGAAGTCCCAGCCCACGTTGGTCAGCTTGATCCGGTCCTCGAGTACCGGCCCGGCCACCGCGACGCACGCGGCGGACGGCTCCGGGCGCCCGGCGATGCCGTCCAGGTAGGCGCCGGCCGCGGAGGCGAGCCCGCCGTGCAGGCCGCTGGGCACCTTGCCCACGTGCGCGGGCCGCCCGCCCGGCGCCTGCACCAGCCCGAACCGGGCGTTGGTCCCGCCGATGTCGCCGACGAGCCAGGGGCGCTCGGGGGTGGGGGCCGTCTGCACACGTGTCACCGGAGTCCTCCAAAGACGCTGGCACCGCGCTCGGCCGGGCCGACCGAAGCGCGGAAGGCTGCGAACAGCTCGCGTCCGGTGCCCGCGGAGGAGTCCACCGCGGGGGACGCCGGCGCGCGCTCCGCCAGCCCGTCGGCGAGCACCTCCAGTCTGCCGGATCCGGAGTCCAGCCGTACGGTGTCGCCGTCGGCGACACGCGCCAGCGGCCCGCCCGCGGCCGCCTCCGGCGACACGTGGATCGCCGCCGGCACCTTCCCCGAGGCACCGGACATGCGGCCGTCGGTGACCAGCGCGACGGAGAAGCCGCGGTCCTGCAGCACGCCCAGCGCCGGGGTGAGCTTGTGCAGCTCCGGCATGCCGTTGGCGGCCGGCCCCTGGAACCGCACCACGGCGACCACGTCCCGGTCCAGCTCGCCGGCGGCGAACGCCTCCTGCAGCGCGGCCTGGGAGTCGAACACGCGGGCGGGCGCCTCCACCACCCGGTGCTCGGGAGCGACGGCCGACACCTTGACCACCGCGCGGCCCAGGTTCCCGGTTAGCATCCGCAGGCCGCCGTCGGCGGAGAACGGCGCGTCGGCGGTGCGCAGCACCGATCGGTCGCCCGACTCCGCGGGCGCCGCCGTCCACTCCGGCCGGCCGCTCTGGGCCAGGTGCGGGATGCTGCGGTACCGGTCCAGGCCCGGGCCGAGGAGGGTGCCGACGTCGGGGTGCAGCAGCCCGGCGTCGAGCAGCGCGCCGATAAGCACCGCGGTGCCGCCGGCCTCGTGGAACTGGTTCACGTCGGCCGACCCGTTCGGGTACATCCGGGTCAGCAGCGGCACCGTTTCGGACAGGGCGGCGAAGTCCTCCCACTCCAGCCGGATCCCGGCCGCCTCGGCGATGGCGACCAGGTGCAGCGTGTGGTTGGTCGATCCGCCGGTGGCCAGCAGCGCGACCACCGCGTTGGCGATGGCGCGCTCGTCGACCTGCTCACCCAGCGGCGGAGCGGCCTCCGCGGTCCGGTCCTCCCCGGAGTCCGGGCGCGCCGCGGCCACGACGCGGCGGGCCGCCTCCTCGGTCAGTGCGCGCCGCAGCGGCGTGCCCGGCGGCTCGAAGCTCGCGCCCGGCAGGTGCAGGCCCATCGTCTCGATCAGGAGCTGGTTGGAGTTGGCGGTGCCGTAGAACGTGCAGGTCCCGGGCGCGTGGTAGGCCGCAGATTCGGCCTGGAGCAGCTCGGTGCGGTCGGCCTTGCCTTCGGCGTGCAGCTGGCGGACGCGCGCCTTGTCCTTGTTCGGCAGGCCCGAGGGCATCGGTCCGGCGGGCACGAAGGCGACCGGCAGGTGGCCGAAGCTCAGTGCGCCGATGAGCAGGCCCGGCACGATCTTGTCGCACACGCCGAGCATCAGCGCGCCGTCGAACATGTCGTGCGACAGCGCGATCGCCGTGGACATCGCGATGACGTCGCGGCTGAACAGGGACAGCTCCATCCCGTCGCGGCCCTGGGTGATGCCGTCGCACATCGCCGGCACCCCGCCGGCGAACTGCGCCACGCCGCCCGCCTCGGCGGCGGCCCGCTTGATGATCCGCGGGTAGCCGCCGAGCGGCTGGTGGGCGGAGAGCAGGTCGTTGTAGGCGGAGACGACGGCGATGCCGGGTGCGGCCGCTCCGGACAGCGCCATCTTGTCGCCGGGCCCGCAGGCCGCCATGCCGTGGGCGAGGTTGGCGCAGCCCAGCGCGCCGCGGGCGGGTCCGCGCTCGGCGGCGGAGCGGATACGCGCCAGGTAGGCGGCGCGGGTCTCGGCGCTGCGCTCGCGGATGCGGGCGGTGACCTCGGCGAGGCGGGGGTGGAGCGGGGCGGGCGCGGAAGGGGGCATGGTCGGGCTCCTCGGTGGGGTGCGGTGGTGCAGCAGAGGAAGGGGCGGGGGATGCGGGCGGAGCCGGGCCGCGCGCAAGGGCACGGCGGGGCCGTACCGAGGTTCCGTGCGGCCGGCGGGTCAGGTGTTCCAGGTGCGGCCGGTGCGCGCGAGCAGCGCGGCGGCCCCCGCGGGTCCTGCGGATCCGGCCGGGTAGGGCTCGGGGGCGGTTCCCTCCACCGCGGCGATCACCGGGTCCGTCCAGGCCCAGGCGGCGTCGATCTCGTCGCGGCGCACGAACAGGGTGGGGTCGCCGGCGAGCACGTCGCGCAGCAGCCGCTCGTAGGCGTCGGGCGAGCGCACCGCGAAGCTGTCCGCCAGGCTGAGCTCGAGCGGCGCCGGCCGCAGCAGCAGCGGTCCGGCGCCCGGTTCCTTGGCCAGCAGGTGCAGGTGGACGGTCTCCTCCGGCTGCAGCCGGATCACGAGCCGGTTGGGGGCGGCCGGCTGGCCGGGGAAGACGGCGTTCTGCACCGGGCGGAACTGCACCGCGATCTCGGAGAAGGAGCGGCCGAGCCGCTTGCCGGTGCGCAGGTAGAAGGGGACGCCCGCCCAGCGCGGGGTGTCGACGCGTGCCTCCAGCGCCGCGTAGGTCTCGGTGCTGCTCGGCCCCTGTGCGCCGGGCTCGTCCGCGTAGCCGGGGACCGGGCGCCCGTTGACCGTGCCCGCGGTGTACTGGCCGCGGACGGCGGCCCGGCGCGCGGCCG
Source organism: Nocardiopsis coralliicola (assembly GCF_054779695.1). Taxonomy (NCBI): domain Bacteria; kingdom Bacillati; phylum Actinomycetota; class Actinomycetes; order Streptosporangiales; family Nocardiopsidaceae; genus Nocardiopsis; species Nocardiopsis coralliicola. The sequence goes on from NZ_BAAGXT010000025.1 coordinate 56,902, forward strand.
CGCCCTCCAACGGGGCGAGCGCGGAGAGCACGGCGACCTTGGCGTCGCGCACCGCGTCCCGGTCGAAGGCGGCGGGCGGCTCCATCGCCGTCAGGCAGAGCAGCTGCAGCAGGTGGTTCTGGACCATGTCGCGCAGCGCGCCGTAGGAGTCGTAGTAGCCGCGCCGCGCCCCGACGCCCACCGTCTCGGCCGCGGTGATCTGCACGTGGTCGATCCACTGCCGGTTCCACAGCGGTTCCAGGAACATGTTGGCGAACCGCAGCGCCAGGAGGTTCTGCACGGCCTCCTTGCCCAGGTAGTGGTCGATCCGGAACACCGAATCCTCGGGGAAGACGGCGCCCACGGCCTCGTTCGCGGCCCGCGCCGAGCGTCCGTCGCGGCCCAGCGGCTTCTCCAGCACGACCCGCGCGCCCTCGGCCAGGCCGTGCGCGGCGAGCTCGGTGCAGACCCGGCCGAACAGCATCGCCGGCAGGGCCAGGTAGAAGACCCGGTCGCGTGCGCCGGAGGGGCCGAGGAGGCCGGCCAGCTGCTCCCAGCCGCCGCCCGGCTGGTCCAGGTCGAGGGCGACGTGGTGCAGCCGCGCGGCGAACCGGCGCAGCAGCGCGGGCGAACCGGTGCCGGCGCGCAGCACCGCCGGGCTGTCCCGCACCGCCTCGCCGGCCTTGTCGCGGAAGCCGGCGTCGTCCAACCCGTCCCGGGACACCGCGATGATGCGCGTGCCCTCCGCCAGCCCGCCCTCGGCCTCGCGCAGAAACAGCGCGGGAAGCAGCTTGCGCAGGGCGAGGTCGCCTGTTCCGCCGAAGACGACCAGGTCGGCCGGCGGGGAGGGCGGGACGGGGGCGGGCGGCATGCGGCGGCCTTTCTCGTCGGGCGCAGGGCAGGGGCGCGGGGCGGCGCGTCCCGACTTAAGTAATCAAGATGAACCTACTTATGTAGGTATCTTTACATAAGTGGGGTGGAGGTGGGAACACCGGGATGGCGGGCAGTGGTTGAATTGCTCCGTGTCCCGCCACGCTGCACCGCCCGCCGCTGCCACGAGCAGCGGCCACGTGCTGCGTCTGATCCGCTCCGGGGCGGCGCGCACCCGCGGCGAGATCGCACGCGCCACCGGCCTGTCCCGGCCCTCGGTCGCCGCCCGCGTCGCCGCGCTCACCGCCCTCGGCCTGGTCGACGACGCCGACAGCGGCCCCTCCCGCGGCGGCCGCCCGCCGGGCCTGCTCGCCTTCAACGCCGCCGAGGGGGTCGTACTCAGCGCCGCGCTCGGGATCTCCCGCAGCCAGGCCGCGGTCTGCGACCTGGACGGCGCGGTCCTCGCGCGCACCGAGGGGGCGCCCGAGGTGGCGGGCGGCCCGGACAGCGCGCTGCAGTGGCTGCTGGCCGAATGGGAGCGGCTGCTGGGCAGCGTGTGCCGGTCCGGCGCCGACGTGCGCGGTGCCGGAGTGGGGCTGCCCGGCACGGTCCGCTTCGCGCCCGGCCGCGCTGACGCTCCGCCACTGCTGCACGGCTGGAACGGCGTCGACATCGGACCGCAGATCGCCGAGCGCTTCGGGGTGCCGGCACGGGTGGACACCGACGTCGCCGCCATGGCGCTGGGCTCGCACGCCGCCGACTATCCCGAGGCGGGCGACCTCGTCTTCGTCAAAGCCTCCACCGGCGTCGGCGCCGGCCTCATCGCCGGCGGGCGGCCGGTGCGCGGCGCACTCGGCGCCGCCGGCGACATCGGGCACACCCCGGTCGCCGACGGGCCCGGCGTGCCCTGCCGGTGCGGCGGCACCGACTGCCTGGAAGCAGTGATGGGCGGTCCGGCCCTGGTCGAGCAGTTCGCCGCGGCCGGGCGGGAGGCCGCCGACGTCCGCGCGCTCGCGCTGCTCGCGGCCGGCGGCGACGCCGACGCCGTCGCGCTGGTCCGGGAGGCCGGACGCCGGCTCGGCGGTGTGCTGGCTGGTGCCGTCAACCTCCTCAACCCGGGGATGATCGTGCTCGGCGGGCACCTCGGCACTGCCTTCGACCCGCTGGCCGCCGGCGTCCGGGAGAGCGTCTACGCCCGCGCTACCGCCATGGCCACCCGCCAGCTCGCCATCGCGCCGAACCGGTCCGGCGGCGACGCGGGCCTGCGCGGCGCGGCGGCCCTGGTGCTGGAGCAGGTGCTCGCGCCGGAGGCCGTCGACGCCCGCATCGCCGCCCACGCCTCCGCGCAGCGGTAAGGGGCGGACGGGGTTCCACTCCCTCCGGCGGCGCGCGCTGGTCCCGGTCGAGCACCGGCACGAGCGGCCGCCTGGGCCGGCAGGCCCGCGACCACCCGCGCTGCGGATCGGATCCCGGCAGTCCGCGGCGGTTTCCGGCCAGCGGGTTGTGCCCCCTGCCCGGGCCGCGCCCCGGCCCGAACGCCCCGGCGGACTGCACCGGAGCGGAGGCGGGCAGGGGAGGCCGGCCGCGGCGCCGCCGCGCAGGCGCACCCGCCCCCGTGCCTCCTCCGGGGCGGGACCGCTGCTTCCTCCGGGTGCACCCGGTCCGGGGGCGGAACCGGAGGGATGCGGACGCGCTCCGTCCGCGATTGCTGCGAGGTCGCTGCGCTCCGGACCGCCCGGGGCCGGCAGATCAAGGAGCGGCAATGCTGCGCGGACTGGCGCACCTGGCCCTGTGGGCCGACGATGTTGCGGCGGCGAAGGAGTGGTACACCGGGGTGCTCGGCGTGCCGCCCTACTTCGAGCGCACCGGGCCCGACGGGGCGCTCGCCTACATCGAGTTCCGGATCGGCGACCACCCCGACGAGCTGGCGGTGATCTCCACTGAGTTCCGTCCGGGCGGCCCCACGCCGGCGGGCGGGGGAGCAGTCGCCTCATGGACGTCGACGATGCGCGAGCGGAGCATGCCCGGCTGCTCGACGCGGGGGCGACCGTGTTCGAACCGCCGATCGACCGGGAGGCCGGGTTCGTCAGCTCCTCAGTGGTGGACCCGTTCGGCAACATCCTGGGGGTGATGGAGAACCCCCACTACGCCGAACGGCTGGCGGAGCTCCGCGGCGCGGCGGAGGCGCCCCGAGGAGCCCCGGCGCCGGCGGGGGCGCCCGCGCCGAGCGCGGACGCCCCGCTGGCCGGGCCCCGATGCCCGGCCGGATCAGTCGAGGTCGTCGCCGCCCTCGACGAGGGCGCGCACGCCGGCGTCGGGGATCGGATCCCCGCGCTCGGGCAGCCGTTCGGCGTCGCCGGGGTCCACCTCGGTGAGGGATCCGTCGGCGGCCGAGCGCAGCGTGGCGTCCATGGAGGCGTAGGCCGAGGAGATCTGCTCCTGCTCCCAGTCCGGCCCGGTCGCGCTCAGTTCCACGAGCACGCTGCCGCTGCCGAGCAGGCCGTAGCCGTTGCGGGCGATCCCCTCGTAGCCGCCGCCCGGGTACAGGCTGGTGTGGGCCTCGCCGTAGGAGCCGTCGATGGCCTCCGCGGAGACCGCAGTGGCCTGCTTGGACAGCGTCTCGACCGCGGGGTCGGTGTCCGCCGCGGTCGGCCACAGCACCGAGGCGGTGATCTCGCGGCCGTCGCCGTCGGTATAGCGGCCCTGCATGTGGTAGTCGACGACCAGCGCCGGGTCGGCCGCCTCGTAGAGGCGGCGGATCGCGGCGGCCTCCGGCACCGGGTTGTCCTCCGGTGCCACCGCGGGGTCGTGGTAGCGGTTCGGGTCGTAGCCCACCCCGGGCTCGCCGTACTCCGGGTCGGCCTCCGGGTCGTGGTTGTAGCGCTGGTCGAGTGCGGAGCCGTCCGGGTTGGCGCGCACCACCACATCCAGCGTGACCTGCTGCAGCAGCTCGCGGTCGGCGGCGCTGCGGCTGGTGCCGAGGTCCTCCAGGAACTCCAGGGCGGCGGGCGTGCCCAGCGGCTCGTTGCCGTGCTGCTGGGTCACGTACAGCAGGCGCAGCGGGCCCTCGCCCACCGACGCCGCATAGATCGGCCGGTCCTGGTTGGTGGTGCCGATGGAGTCGACCGCCACGGCGCCGCGGCTCTTCTTCTCGATCACGTGCAGGCGCTGGGCGAGCTCGCGGTTGGAAGGGTCGGGGTCGACGGGCGGGCGCCCGTCGGCGAGGGCCGGGGAGGCGGTGAGAGGGGCGAGAGCAGCTAGAGCGGCGGTGACGGTGACAGCGGGGAGATAACGCCACGTGTGTCTCATGAGTCGGCATTGTGCAGTATGTAGTCATACCTGCACAAGGAGGCAACGCCGTCCGGTCCTTGTGGACTCCTTGAACTGCGCTGATCACCCGCGGTTGCGCAATTCCGGTGCGGGTTGACGGGGGGTGCGGGCGGCGGCACAGTGGGCTCGATCCGAGACGCGGGCGACTGGAAGGGGCGGCGCATGGCGCGGAGCGGTGCCGGAGACGGCCGGGAGCCCGCTGCCCCGCGGAACCTGGCCGAGGTCTGCTATCGGGCCGCCGAGGAGCGGCCCGGCGCCGAGGTCGCCGCCCGCCGCACCGGCGACGGCTGGGAGCCGGTCTCCGCAGCGCGGATGCTCGGCGACGTCACCGCCGTCGCCAAGGGCCTCATCGGCGCCGGGGTGGGCGCCGGCGACCGGGTCGTGGTCGCCGCCGACGCCCGCTACGAGCACCTCGTCGTCCACTACGCCGTCTGGGCTGTGCGCGCCGTGCTGGTCGCCCTGCCCGACACCTGCGCCGAAGCCCGGTTCCTGCACGTGCTGCGGGACTGCCGCCCCGCCGCCGTCGTCCTGCAGGACGGCCGCCGCGCCGCGGCAGCCGCGCGGGCCGCCCGCGAGCTCCCCGACCTCGGCCGCGTCGTGCGGCTGGACGGCCCGGACGGCACCGATGCCCTCACCCGCCCCGGCGCCTACATGGAGCCCTCCGCCGTCCGGCAGCGCCTGGAGGAGACGACGCCGGCCGATCCGGCCGTGCTGTGCTACCCGATCAGCACCGATGTGCGCCCCCGCGGCGCCGTCCTCGGCCACGGCAACCGGATCGCGGCCGCCAGCGCCGCCGCGCGCCGCTTCGCACCCGCCCTGGACGCCGCGGCGCGCTCCGCCGGAGCCCTGGTCCGCGCTCCGCTCGCCGACGCGTTCGGCCAGGCCGCCGTGGCCGCCTGCCTGCAGGCCCAGGTGCGGGTCGCCCTCGCCGACCCGCGCACCCCGCTGGTGGAGGAGGCCCGCGCGCTGAAGCCCGCCGCCATCGTCACTGGCGCCGGATCGCTCGCGGCGCTGTACCGGTCCGAGGAGCGCCGCGCCTACAGCGGCGGCTGGGAGACCAACAGCTCCTTCGGCGCCGCAGTGCACCTGGCCACCGAGTACGACAGGACCGGCCGCCGCGGCGCCTGGAAGCGCGTCTCGATGGCCATGTACGACAGCGCCTACGCCCGCTTCCGCGACGGCCTCGGCGGCCGCGTGCAACTGCTGGTCGCCACCGGCGGCCCCACCGCCGAGCTGGACCACTTCTACAACGGCGCCGGCATCCCGCTGGTGCGGGTCTTCGGAGTGCCCGAGAGCGGCGGCGCCGCCACCGCGAGCGCGCCCGGCGACCGGCGCGCCGGTACCGAGGGCCGGGCGCTGGACGGCACCGAGGTCGCACTCAGCCAGGGCGGCGAGGTCCTGGTGCGCGGCCCCGGCGTCTTCGCGGGCTACTGGAACGACCCCGATGCGAGCCGCTCCGCGTTCGCCGGCGGCTGGCTGGCCACCGGGCACGAGGGCGTGCTCGACGACGAGGGCCGTCTGGAGGTCACCGGCCGGATCCGGCCGCAGGCGTGCACCGGCCCGGTCCGGGTGGCCGCGCCGCAGCCGCCACCCGCGCACCCGGCTGCCCCGGGCCTGCCGCAGCAGTCCGCACCCCGCCAGTCCCGGCCGCAGAGCACCGGCGGGCCGAACCCGCCCGCACGGCACGACCGCCCGCAGGCGCCGCCCCCCGCCGAGCGGCGCCCCTCGGCCGACGAACTCGTCGCCGGCCTGGAGGCGCGGATCCGCTCCCACCCGCTGATCAGCCAGGTCGCCGTGGTCGGCCGCGGCCGCCCCTACTGCACGGCGCTCATCACCCTGGCCGCCGAACAGCTGGAGCACTGGCGGCTGGTGCGCAGCCGGCCGCTGTCGCACACCCCCGCCGAGATCGCCGCTGACCCGGAGGTGCAGCGCGAGATCGAGCACGCGGTGGGCGAGGCGAACGTGTCGATGCCGGCGCCGCTGGCGGTACGCGCCTTCCACGTGCTGCCCGAGGAGTTCACCGTCCAGAGCGGCCTGCTGCTGCCGGACGGCACGGTCCGCCGCGACGCCGTGCTGCGCGCCTTCGCCGACGAGATCGAGGGCCTGTACAGCGCCGCCCGCCCCGCGTCCGACGCCGGCCTGAAGCACCCCTGACCCGACTCGCCTCCGGGCCCCGGCGACGGGCGCTTTGGGGCGCGCTTGACTGTCGGCGGAAGCGGTTCCGGGTAGTCCGCACGGTGAGGGCCGGGCCAGCCGGCCCGCTCCCGAGAGGACGCGCCGTGCCCCGTTCAACCGAAACCGGAACCCCCGGAATCCCGCTGCCCGGTACCGCTGGCGACGACCGCTCCGGCCCGGACGGCGGCGACGCCGCTGCGGCCGCGCGCGGCTTCATCGCCCCCGTCCCCGACCACGTCGCCGACGAGCACGGCAGCACCGTGTGGGACATGCGCGGCTACGCCTTCCTCGGTGGGGACGGCGACGCGCCGGACACCGTCCACCCCGGCCTGTGGCGCCAGTCCCGGCTCGCCGCCGAAGGCGGCCTGTTCGAGGTGGCCGACGGCGTGTACCAGGTCCGCGGCCTCGACCTGTCCAACATGACGCTCATCGAAGGCGAGGCGGGCGTGGTCGTCGTCGACCCGCTGGTCAGCGCCGAGACGGCGGGCGCCGCCCTCGACCTGTACCGCGCGCACCGCGGCGAGCGGCCGGTGACGGCCGTCGTCTACACGCACAGCCACGTCGACCACTTCGGCGGCGTCCTCGGCGTCGCCGACCCGGCCGACGCCCACGCCGGCGTGCTGCCCATCGCCGCCCCCGAGCACTTCATGGCCTTCGCCGCAGCCGAGAACGTCGACGCCGGAACCGCCATGCTCCGCCGCGGCGCCTACTTCTCCGCCGCGCCGGTGGCGCCGGGCCCGGAAGGCAGCGTCGGCATGGGACTGGGGCCCGCCACGTCGCACGGCGCCGTCGGCCTGATCCCGCCCAACCTCGACATCACCCGCACCGGGCAGACCGAGGTGCTCGACGGCGTCCGCTTCGAGTTCCAGCTCACTCCCGGCACCGAGGCGCCCGCCGAGATGAACTTCCTGCTGCCGGACCGGCGGGCGCTGTGCATGGCCGAAAACGCCTGCCACACCCTGCACAACCTGCTAACCCTGCGCGGCGCGCAGGTCCGCGACGCCCGCGCGTGGTCGCGCTACCTGAACCAGTCCATCGAGCTGTTCGGCGACCGCGCCGACGTCGCCTTCGCCTCGCACCACTGGCCGACCTGGGGCGGCGAGGAGATCCGCCGCTTCCTCGGCGAGCAGCGCGACACCTATGCCTACCTGCACGACCAGACGGTGCGCCGGATGAACAGCGGCGAGACCGGCACCGAGATCGCCGAAGACCTCCGCCTGCCGCCGAGCCTGGAGGCGGTGTGGAGCGTCCGCGGCTACTACGGCTCCGTCTCGCACAACGTCAAGGCCGTCTACCAGCGCTACATGGGCTGGTTCGACGGCAACCCGGCCACCCTGTGGCAGCACCCGCCCGCCGAGCGCGCCCGGCGCTACGCCCGCGCCTTCGGCGGCACGGCTGCACTGATCGAGCGCGCCGAGGAGTTCGCGGAGGAGGGCGACCTGCGCTTCGCCGCCGAACTCGCCTCGCACGCCGTCTTCGCCGAGCCCAGCGATGAGCGGGCCCGCACCGTCCTGGCCGGCGTGCTGACCCGGCTGGGCCACGGCGCCGAGTGCGCCACCTGGCGGAACTTCTATCTGACCGGCGCCCAGGAGCTGCGCGGCGGCATCGCGCCGACACCGATCCGCATCTCCGATGGGCTGGCTGCGGCGCTCAGCGCCGAGCAGATCCTCGACGCGGCCGCCGTGCGGCTGGACGGGCCGCGCGCCGCGCGCGAGTCCGCGGTCATCGACATCGTCCTGAACGACGACGGGACCCGGCACCGCGCCCTGCTCTCCAACGGTGCGCTGATCCACTGCGCCGACCCCAGGGGCGGCGGCGCCGACGTGACCGTCTTCGCCACCCGCATGCAGCTGGCCCGGATCCTGCTCGGCGGCAGCGACGAACCCGTCGACCACGAGGGCGACGCGGGCGCACTGGCCCGCCTGAGAGCCCTCCTCGACCCGCCCGACCCGGACTTCCCGATCGTGACGCCCTGACGGGGCACCCCGCCCCGGCTGCCTGCGCGGGCCGGCGGTCTCCGGCCAACCCTGCCGCCGCAGCGCTCTGGCGGCGCGGGCCCCGCCCGCTCCGTGCGCCTGGAGTCCGCGGCCTGCAGGCGGGGGCCGCCCGGCCCCTGGTGCGCGCGGCGGGCACCCGCTTCGCGCCGCCGCCGGAGATGGTGCCGACCGCTGTGGGGCACGGCGCCGGCACCAGTTGCGCCGGATGCAGGTCCTCGGTGGTAGCGCCCCGCGGAGGCAGGGTCGGATCCTCAAGCACCGGGCCCGGCGCCGCCCGGGCGGCGCCGGGGCATCAGGCATCCCCGGCGCGGGCATCCGCGGCCGGATCGCCGCGTCCGCCGCCCAGCCGCGCGCTGTAGTCGGCGATCTTGCCGTCGACCACCGCCAGCGAGCGGGCGAGGCCGTCCATGCGTGCTTGGATGGCCCCGCGGTGCTCGCGCAGCAGCGCCAGCCGCTCCGCCACGCCGTCGGGGTCGCGGCGCACCTGCCGGGTGAACTCGGCGATGCCGGCCAGCGGCATCCCGGTGTCGCGCAGGTGCAGCAGGACCTCCAGCAGGTGGACGTCTTCGGCGCTGTACCGGCGGCGGCCGGCACCATCCCGCCGGGCTGGCGGCACGGCGCCGACGCGCTCGTAGTAGCGCAGCGCGTCGATGCTCAGCCCGAGGCGCTCGGCGACCCCGCCGATCGTGTACGGCTCCGTCACGGCGCCGCCGTCCGGGCCGCGTCGAGGGCGGCGGCGACTCCGGCCGGCAGCGGCGTGCGCACCGCCGCCACGGCCGAGGCCAGCTGTCCGGCGGTGGAGGCGCCCACCACCGGCAGCACCGGCCGCTCCCGCTGGACCATCCAGGCCAGCACCACCTGGCCCGCGTCGAGCCCGGTCGCCGCCGACGCCCGGTCCAGGGCCGCCAGCTGCGCCGCCGTGCGGCCGTGGCGGTAGGCGCTGTCCACGGGGCGGTCAGCCCGCGTATAGGCGCCGCTGAGCAGGGCGGAGTAGCCGGTCAGTGCGACCCCCTCGGCGGCCGCGAAGTCGGCGAGGCCGTCGTCGAGCAGCACGTGCGGTGCCAGATCGGCCCCCGGAACCGGGGTGAGATAGGTGAACCGCTGCTGCAGGACCCCGTACCGCGGACCGCTGCCCGCGGCCGCCAGCGCCTCTGCCAGCCGCGGCCGGGTGATGTTGGAGCACCCGATCCGCACGGCCGTGCCGCGGCGCACCTCCTCCTGCAGGGCGCCGACGGTCTCCGCCAGCGGCACCGCGGTGTCGTCGATGTGGGCGTAGAGCACGTCGAGGCGGTCGGTCCGCAGCCGCCGCAGGCTCGCCTCGACCTGCTCCCGCACCGACGGCGCCGACAGCCCCAGCGCATGGTCCAGGCTCGCCGTCCCGGGCCGCGGGCGTGCACCGACCTTCGACGCCAGCGCGATGCGGTCCCGGCCGCCCGGCCGCGCGGCGAACCAGCGGCCCAGCGCCTCCTCCGACTCGTCCCCGGTCCCGCCGGCCCAGAACGCGTAGTTGTTCGCCGTGTCCCAGAGGACCGCGCCGGAGTCCGCCGCCGCATCGAGCAGCCGGTGCGCGGCCCCCTCCGCCACCCGCGTCCCGAAATACATCGCCCCCAGCGCCATCGGCAGCCCGGAACCGTTCCCGCCTAGCTTCAGTGTCTCCATGGCCCCAACCCTGCGACCTGGACCCCGCTCCAGGTCAAGGCTCCCGGACACCGGTGGCGGGCGGCCGGTTCCGGTCCGGACGGGCTGCGCTGGGCGGGCTACCGGTTGTCGAGGTAGGCCAGCACCGCCAGTACGCGGCGGCTGTCGTCGTTGGACGGCGGCAGGTCGAGCTTGGTGAAGATGTTGTTGATGTGCTTGGAGACGGCCTTGTCGGTGATGAAGAGGCGGCCGGCGATGGCGGTGTTGGAGCGGCCCTCGGCCATTTCGCCCAGGACTTCCCGCTCGCGGGGGGTGAGGGCGGACAGCGGGCCGTCGTCGCTGTGCTTGGCGAGAAGCTGGGAGATGACGGCGGGGTCCATGGCGGTGCCGCCGTCGGCCACCCGGCGGACGGCGTCGATGAACTGCCCGACGTCGAAGACCCGGTCCTTGAGCAGGTAGCCCACCGCGCCCCGGTCGTCGGAGAGCAGCTCGCGCGCGTACAGCGGCTCCACGTGCTGCGACAGCACCAGGATCGGCAGGCCCGGCACCTCGGCGCGGGCCTCTATCGCGGCCTGCAGGCCCTCGTCGGTGAAGGTGGGCGGAAGGCGCACGTCGACCACCGCGACGTCGGGGCGGTGCTCCAGCAGCGCGGTGCGCAGCTCGGGGCCGCTGCCCACGGCGGCCGCCACGGTGCAGTCATGCCCCTCCAGCAGGCGGATCAGCCCCTCCCTCAGGAGGGCGAGGTCTTCGGCGATGACAACACGCACGGCAGCTCCATGGTCACGATGGTCGGCCCGCCGCTCGGACTGACGAGGCTCATAGTGCCATCGAATGCGGACAGGCGGCTGACGATGCCGGACAGCCCGGTCCCGCCGGCGGCGTCGGCGCCGCCGGCCCCGTCGTCGCCGACCGTGATCACCATCCGGCCGCGCCCGTAGTTGATCCGCACCCAGGCGCGCGAGGCCCCCGCGTGCTTGGCGGCGTTGGTGAGCAGCTCGACCACCGCGAAGTAGGCGGCCGACTCCACCGGGTCCGGCGGCCGCCCCGGCAGCTCGATGTCGACCGCGATCGGCAGCTGCTGGGAGACGGCCAGCGCGCGCACCGCGCCGTCCAGCCCGCGCTCCACCAGCACCGGCGGGTGGATGCCGCGCACCAGGTCGCGCAGCTCGGTGAGCGCCGTGCGGGTCGTCTCACGCGCCTCGGTCAGCATCCGCCGCGCCGTGGCCGGGTCGGCGTCCAGCATCTCCTCGGCCATGCCCAGGTTCATGCCGAGCGCGACGAGCCGCGCCTGCGCGCCGTCGTGCAGGTCGCGCTCGATCCTGCGCACCTCGGACGCCTGGGCGTCGATCGTCTCGGCGCGCGATGTCGCCAGGTGCTCGACCCGGGCGGTCAACCGGTCCTTCTCGGTCGGGGCGAGCAGCCACCGGCTGGAGCGGGCGAACGCCCGCATGAGCGGCGGCCCGGCAAACCAGAACAGCAGCAGGAACGCGGCGGACGCGGCCAGCGGCAGCAGTGCGCCGAACTGGTTGTCGAACAGCACCAGCCCATACCACGGCATGAACCGCCACAGCAGCAGCGCCATGAGGAGCTCGAAGACCGCGTGCGCCGCGATCGCCGCGGGCAGCGCAGCGAGAATGAGGCCGAGGGTGCCGTTGAACAGCAGCCAGGCCAGGTCGCGCCAGGTGGTGGAGGCGGCGAAGGTCGCGCCGACCCGGCGGCCCAGCGTCATGTCCCGCCACGCCATGTGCGACGGCGCCGTGTTGCGCAGCCGGCGCAGCAGCCCCTGCTCGGGGCCGTACGGCGACGGGATGGGACCCTCCGGCAGGAACTGGCCCAGCACGCGGCGGTAGGTGTCGGCGAACCCGCGCACCAGCGGGCTCAGCATGACCGCGATCGGCAGCCCGATCCAGACCGCCGACAGGGCGAGCGCGACCAGGAACAGCACCGCCAGCACCAGGCCGGCGACCGCGAGCGGGATGAACAGCAGCGACCAGGCCAGCAGCGCGATGCGGCCGGCGACGGGGCGGTCTCTGCTGTACATGCGCACTTCCTCGGTCGGGGGCGGTGGACGGGTGCGGCGGGCGCCGGGGCCCGCCGCCGGTCGCGGCGGCGCGCTCCCCACCATTCTGGCCCCTGCGGTGCAGCGGGTCGGTGGTGCCAGCCCCACGCCGCTCGGAGTGCTGCACCGTGCTGTGCCCGGCGGCGGGGCCCCGAGCGCCCGGAGCGCCGCCCGATAGGGTCCGGGCACACGCAGCAGCGCCGCGCAGCGCAGCTCCGCACCGGGGCGCCCGCAGGCGCAGCACGCCGGGCAGGGAGGGCGCATGCAGGGGTACAGCCGGCAGGGGAGCGGCCGGATCGCGGTCGTGACGGGTGCCGGCAGCGGCATCGGCCGGGCCGTCGCCACCGAACTGCTCGCCCGCGGCTGGTCGGTCGCGCTCGCCGGGCGCCGCGCTGACCGGCTCGCCGCGACCGCGGCCGCAGCGGACCGGGGCGGTGCGGGCCCGGGCGGCACCGGCCGGGCCGGCGGCGCCGCGGAGCGCACGCTGGCCGTGCCGACCGACGTCGCCGACCCGGACGCGGTGCGCGCCCTGTTCGGCGCGGTCACCGGCCGCTGGGGCCGCGTCGACCTGCTGTTCAACAACGCCGGCGTGCTGCCGCCGCCCGCGCCGGTCGGCGCCGTGTCCGACGCAGCCTGGCGGGACACCGTCGACGTCAACCTCACCGGAGCGTTCTGGTGCGCGCGCGAGGCGTTCGCCGTGATGCGCGCCCAGGAGCCGGCCGGTGGACGCATCATCAACAACGGATCGGTGTCGGCACAGGTCCCGCGGCCGCAGTCGGTGGCCTACACCGCGACCAAGCACGCCGTCACCGGGCTCACCAAAGCCCTCGCCCTGGAAGGGCGCGGGCTGGATATCGCCTGCGGCCAGATCGATATCGGCAATGCGGCCACCGATGCCACGGCGGGGATCGCCGCGGGCACCCTGCAGGCCGACGGGAGCCGCGCGCCCGAACCGGTCTTCGACGCCGCTCATGTCGGCACCGCCGTCGCCGACATCGCCGCCCTGCCGCTCAGTGTCTCCGTGCCCTTCACGACGATCGCCGCGACCGGCATGCCCTTCCTCGGCCGCGGCTGAGCGGCCCGGTGGGTGCCGTCCGGTGGGCCCTGCGGACGGCCCGGGGCCCGGGCCCGCAGTGGACCGCCGCTGCCGCTCCGGAAGCCCTGCGCAGCACCGCGGCCCCGCGGGATTCGGCGAACCGAAAACCCGCGGGGCCGCGGTGCGGAGTAGCGGGAGCGCTCAGGGCCAGCGCATGTCGGTGGCGTAGCGCAGGTCGCCGATCGCGGTCTCGGAGTGCGCGTTGAGCTCGTCGCGCAGCTGCGTCCAGGCGGCCTTGGCCGTGTTGTTCGTGCCCGTGCAGCCGCCCCGCTGGTTGCAGGCGATGCGCTGCGACATCGAACCGGCCACCCGCAGCTTGCCCTTGCCCGACTCCGCGCCCCAGGCGCTGATCGCCGCCCACTGCCGGGCCTGGATGCCGTCGGTGCGGTAGATCTGCGGCACCGCGTGGATCTTCGAGGAGGCTCCGGTCGCCACGTAGTGCAGGTCGCCGAGCTTCCAGCCGTTGCTGCACGAGGTGGAGCCCGACCCGTACTGCGGGCAGCCGTCGGCCGAGTTCGCCGCGTAGAGCCGCGTTGAGGACGCGGCCGTGTAGGCGTCCACCCAGTCGCGCGCCCAGGCCGCCTTGGACCAGGACGGCTCGGCGTCGAAGGCGCCGACGACCTCTACCGCGCCGGTCCCGGAGACGCCGTCGACGACCTTCGCCCACGCCTTGCCGGCCGCAGCGCCGGAGACGCCGCCGTCGGACTTGTTGTTGACGCCCAGCGCGAGATCGGCTTCTGCGCCGGACTTCGCGCAGTCGGTGAAGCCGGCCGCCCACGCCTCGGCGGCCTCAGCGGCGCGCTGGGATGCCGCGCGCTCGGTCGAGCTGCCCTTGCTGGTGCCGGGGTGGCGGAGCTTTCCGCCCTTCTCCTGGGTCCCGAAGAAGAGGATGCGCGGGCCGCTGCGGCCCGTCTCGCCCTCGGCGCAGCCGGCCGTGCGGGCGGCCGCGGCGTCGTCGCCGCCCAGCGTGACGTAGCGGCTCGTGGTGTATCCGGGGTAGCTCTGGGCGGCAGCGGGCGCAGGCGCGGCAGAGAACACCAGCGCGGCGCCGGCGATCAGGGCGCAGGCCCGTCGGCGGTGGAACTGGAACACGGTCGGCACTCCTCGTCGCAGAAGCGGAGGGACACCACCATTGAGCACGCGCGCACGCCGGGAGGGGGAGTATCGGCAGAGTAGGGAGTGTCCCGGCCCATGGCGCAGAACGGGCCGCACCGGGCAGGGCCGCAGGTGTGCCGAGATGTCCGCTGCGGGCGCTGCAACCGGGCGATTGCGCCGGGAGCCGGACGATCCGCACCAGCAGGGAGGACTGCAGCGCCCCGCCGTCCCGGTCGGGACAGCGGGGCGGAAGAAGAAGAGTGCGGGCCGATACGGCGGTCGCCTCACGGCGCGGGGCGCAACGCGGCTCCGAAGTCCGCCGGGGCGCCGGCCCGGAGGCCGTGCCCGGCGCGGTATTCCGCGAAGGCATTGAATGGAGCCCGGGGGACACTTTCTACCGCACCGGCCCGCACACACCCCCCAACGGAGGGCTCCTGCAGGATATTCCACAGACCCCGCCCGATGCACACTGAACCCGGGTCGGCGTGGCGTATCCGACACTCCGGCCGCCGGTCCAGGATGGGATACGGGCGGGGCAGCAGGGTGAAGTGGGGCGGGGGTGGACAAGTGGCGCGCTTGGGTCCGGTCGGGCGGTCCGGAAGTCGGGGGGATCCGGGCGGCGCGCCGCCGCCGGTTTCCCGCACACCGGACCGACCTGTGATGATTTCCCCTGTGTGGCGAGAACTGATCGTTGACCTGTATCCGGCGGCCGAGCCCGCGGCGCCGGCCGACGAGGCGATGCTGGCCGAGGTGGAGGCGGAGCTGTCCCTGCCGGTGCCGTTCGAGCTGGCCTCCCTGCTCCGGGAGACCGACGGCGTGCTCAACGAGTACGGCGACGCCGTCGTCTGGCCGGTCCAGCGGCTTGTCGAGGACAACCTGGCGATGCGCGATGAGCCCGACTACCTGGAGCTCTACGCGCCCTTCGACGAGATGATCTTCTTCGGCGACAGCGACATGGGGCCGCAGTTCGCCTACGTGCACACCGACTACGGCCCCGGCATCGTCGTCTGGGACCACGAGACCGACCGCCGCCGCCTCGCCGTCGTCTCCCTGCGCGACTACCTGATCCGCTGCTTCACCGAAGGCAACGGCTGGTTCCGCTGAGGCGGCGGGGCCCGCGCTGCGGGGGAATCCCCGTGGAAGCCGTCGGGGCGCCTCGTCTAGGCTCGGCCACGATGAGCAGCCACGCAGAAGAACACATCGACCTGGTCCACAGCGACCCCCGGCTCACCGACACCGTCGACTACGCCTACGCCGCCGCCACCCGGGGGCGGACGATCTTCACCGCTGGCGCCTGCCCGCTGGACGAGGACGGCGCCACCGTGGCGCCGGGCGATGCCGAAGCGCAGGCGAAGCGGTGCATGGTCAACCTCGAGATCGCCCTGGACGCGTCCGGTGCGGCGCTGACCGACGTCGTCAAGTTCACCGTCTACGTCGCCACCTCGGACCAGGCGGAACTGGTCCGCGCCTGGGACGTGGTGCGCGCCGCGTTCGGCGGCCACGACGCGCCGGCCACCCTCCTCGGGGTCGCCCTGCTGGGCTACGACGACCAGCTGGTCGAGATCGAGGCCGTCGCCTCGCTGCCCTAGGGCGCACCCTCCGCAGGGCTCCCGGGTGCAGCTACAGGCGGTCGAGGAGCTCGGCCTTCTTGGTGCGGAACTCCTCGTCGGTGAGGACCCCCTCGGCGTGCAGGGCGCCGAGTTTGCGGATGCGGGCGATGACCGCCTCGCTCTCCGGGTCGCGGTCCGGTTCCGGGGCGGCCCCTTCGGCCAGTGCCGCGGGGGCCGCGCCGGCCAGGGCCGGGCGCGGAGCCGCGGCGGAGGCCGCGGTGCCCCCGGCGAGGTGCGCGGTGACCGTGGCGGCCATCAGCAGCGCCTGCGCCTGCTCGGCGCCCTCGTCGAAGCGCAGGCAGGACAGGTCCCGCTTCGGCGGAACCGGCTTCTTCTTGTTCGCCGGCGCGCCGTCCTGCGGCACCACGCGCAGCACGCCGTAGTCCCAGCCGTCCGACGGAGTCCACTCCAGTGTGCCGATGTCCGACAGCGGGAACTCGCGGCGCTGCGCGGACCGCTTCTCCGACGGAGCCTCGCTCGACCAGGTGAACACCAGCCGCTCCCCGTTGAACGCGGCGGTGCCCTCGTGGACCTGGATGTGCAGCGGGAGCGGGGCGGCCAGGTCCGCCGGGAAGCCCTCCGGCGGCGGTCCGGCGGTCCGGGCCTGCTCGGCGAGGAAGCGGATCTGGTCGGCGTGGTACTCGGCGAGCAGCTCGCTCTTGGCATCACCGGTGAGCAGGAACGGGTCGTGGCCGGCGAGCGCCGCGCCCGCCTCCACGAAGGGGTCGGTGCCCTGGATCCGCAGCCGCAGCTCCCAGCCCTTCTTCTTGCCCGGCGGGCGGTGGAAGTCGACGCCGGCCACCCCGGCCAGCGGCACCTCGGTGCGGCCCAGCGCCTTGTTGAGCGGTGAGGACAGCCAGCCCTTCGCGTACTCGATGCGGACCTTCTCCTCGTCGAACGTCCAGGTGGCCTGCTTGCCGCTCAATTGCTCCATGCACCGCATGATAGGGGGGTGCCCTCAAGCCCGGCCCGGGCGCGCCACAGGGCGGGGCGCACCCCGGCCGGAACCGCCGCCGGCGGCACCGCGTGACCTGCGTCTTTATGCTATTTTGCGAAGGTCCCCGCGCGCGGCCCCCGGTGGCGCGCCCCCAGTACCCCACGCGACCCGGGAAAAGAGCGAACCAGCGCATGTCCGAGCAGGCCAGCAGCGAGACCACCGCCGACCGCCGGGTGCACCTCATGGGCGCCCCGGTGGACGACTACCCCGAGCTGGCACCGGAGGCGCTGCGCGGCAGCGTCCGCAGGATCACCGTGGTCGGCGAGGACGTCCTGCACCGCGCCAACCGCGACGTCGCCGCGGACCAGTTCGGCGGCGCCGAACTGGCGCAGCTGGTCGACGACATGTTCCGCACCATGTACGTCGCCGAAGGTGTCGGCCTGGCCGGCAACCAGGTCGGCGTCGACCTGCGGCTGTTCGTCTACGACTGCCCCGACGACGACGGCGTCCGCCACGTCGGCCACATCGTCAACCCGGTGCTCGCCGAGCGCGACCCCGACGGCAACCCGCTGGTGGTCGAGAACGAGGGCTGCCTGTCCGTCCCCGGCCCGCACGCCGAGCTGCCGCGCGCCGAGTACGCCCGGGTGGCCGGCTTCGACAAGGACGGCCGCGCCGTCGAGGTCGAGGGCACCGGCTACTTCGCGCGCTGCCTGCAGCACGAGACCGACCACACCTTCGGCCGGCTCTACATCGACCGGCTCGCCGCGCGCCCGCGCAAGAAGGTCCTCAAGCAGATGAACGAGATGGCCAACAACGTCTTCGAGCGCCGCGAGGAGAACGCCGCCGCCCTCGACTCCGCCCTCTCCGGCGCGGAGGAGTAGCCGGCCCGGCTACGCGGGCCGGAGCGCGCTGAGCGTCCGGCGCCTCCCGCAGCGGCGGCGCCGGGCGAAACCGGCGCGGAGCGGCCGGCCGCTCCGCGCTCAGTGCAGGTCGATGGGCTCGCCCGGGACCAGGTGGTCGGTGAAGCCGGCCGCGATCAGGTGCTCGAAGGCGTCGGCGACGCCGTCCGGGAACTCCGTCGGCGCGCACCAGCCGCGCCGCGGGTAGACCGCGAGCCGGTGCAGGTCGCCCACCAGGAAGCAGACCAGCTCCTCGGGGTCATACAGTGCGCCCGGGTAGGCGTCGTAGCCGCCGCCGAAGGCGCGGAACGTCCACGCGGTGCCCGGCCAGTGCACGTGGGCGGTAGCCAGGGCCCGGCGCGCCATGTAGGGCTTGGCCGTCGCCACCGCGTTCGCGACGGAGACGCCCTGCTCGGCGCAGAGCGCCCGCGAGCGCGCGAAGTTCTCGCCGGTGTTGGTCGCCGAGGCTTCCAGCAGCACGGCCGTGCTGGGCAGCGCCGAGACGTCGGCGAACACCTCGGCTTCGCGCCGCTCCCAGCGGGCGTGCCCGTCGGATCCGCCGGTGCGCCGTCCGCGGTCGCCGGAGAACACCACCAGCGGTGCCGAGCCGGCCTTCCACAGCCGGGCCGCGTATTCGGCGACGCGCAGGTCGTGGCTGCCGAGGGCGAGGACGATGTCCGCGCCGTCAGCGCCGGGGTCGCCGCCGGCGGCCGGCGCGGCGTGGAAGTCCCACAGGACCCGCGCAGCGGCATGCACCGCGCCGCTCAGCCGTCCTGCCGCGGCGACGCTGCCGCCCTCACCCGACTCCACCGGTTCCATCCCCGGGAGGATAGCCCCCACCGGGCCCTCCGTCGATGGCTGCGCGGCGGCACCGCACCGGGCGGCCGCGCCGGCGCGGGGATGGGCGCCGGTACCGCCCGGCAGGGCAGGGGAGGGGCCGCCCCGCCTGCAGGAGGGCCGGGCGGCGGGGCCCGCAGGCGCGGCCGGCGTGTCCGGATCAGGCCCCGCCGTATCCGCTGAAGCCGCGCAAGGCCGCCGTGTTTGCGCAGGTCAGCAAAAACATGAACGTCACGTTCGCGTTTGCCTTCCCGGATCCCTGGCCGCAGGATGGGGCTTCCGCCGACCGGCCGCGCCCCGGTTCGGCCGCCGCCGCGCTGCCCGCCGGCCGCCTTGGGCCCGCTGGCCGCCCAGACCGCCCGGCTGCCGGGCCCGCTCCGCGAACCACCCCCATGGGAGACCGCTGTGCCCGACTCCGCCCCGCCCGATTCCGCCGTCCCCAGCACCGCCCTGCCGGGCGGCGCCGCAGCTCCGCCGATCGTGGTGGAGGGCGCCCGCGAGCACAACCTGCGCGACATCTCCCTGGAGATCCCCAAGAACGCGCTGACCGTCTTCACCGGTGTCTCCGGCTCCGGCAAGTCCTCCCTCGTCTTCGCCACCCTGGCCCAGGAGTCGCGCCGCCAGCTCAACGAGACCTATCCGCTGCACATCCGGGGCATGCTGCCGCGCTACGAGAAGCCCGAGGCCGACCGGATCGCCGACCTCACCCCGGCCGTGGTCGTCGACCAGCGCCCGCCCGGCGGCAACGCCCGCTCCACTGTGGGCACCATGACCGACATCCATCCGCTGCTGCGCCTGCTCTTCTCCCGGGCGGCCGCCCCGTCAGCCGGCCCGTCCTCGGCCTACTCCTTCAACACCCCGATGGGCATGTGCCCCGGCTGCGAAGGGCTCGGCCGGGCCGTGCGCATGGACCACAGCGCGTTCTTCGACACCGGGCTCTCCCTGAACGAGGGGGCAGTCCTCTTCCCGCTGCTGTCCTCCTCGGTGGTGCCCTATGCCGCCTACGGCCGCACCGGCCTGGTCGACCCGGACAAGCCCCTGCGCGACTACTCCGGGCAGGAGTGGGAGAACCTGCTGCGCGGCGGGCGCGACGGAAAGACCACGATCCCGGTCGGCGAGGGCGAAAGCGCCTTCTCCCTCACCTACGAAGGCCTGGAGGACCGCTTCCGCCGCCTGTACCTGCTGCGGGACATCTCCACGATGAGCAAGCGGAGCCGCGCCGCGGTGGAGGCCGTCACCACCGACGGGATCTGCGCCGACTGCGGCGGCCAGCGGCTCAACCCCGCCGCTCTGGGCTCCCGCATCGACGGGCGCAGCATCGCCGACCTCACCGCGATGGAGGTCGACGACCTCCTCGGCGTACTCGAGGCGGTCGACCACCCGCAGGGGACGCCGATCGCGGCGGCCGCCGCCCAGGCGGTGCGGCGCCTGTCCGACATCGGGCTCGGCTACCTCAGCCTGGACCGGGCGACCGCCACCCTCTCCGGCGGGGAGGCGCAGCGCATCACCACGGTGCGCCACCTCGGCTCGGCCCTCACCGGGCTCACCTATGTCTTCGACGAGCCCAGCACCGGCCTGCACCCGCACGACGTCGGGCGGCTCACCCGGCTCCTGGCCGACCTGCGCGACCGCGGCAACACCGTCCTCGTCGTGGAGCACGACCGGGACGTCATCGCCGCCGCCGACCACGTCGTCGACCTGGGGCCGGGCGCCGGCGCGCACGGCGGCGAGGTGGTCTACGCCGGCAGCGTCGCGGGGCTGCGCGCCGCCGACACCGCCACCGGCGCCTGCCTGCGCCGCCGGAAGGGCCTCAAGGAGCAGCCGCGCACCCCTGCCGGAGTCCTCCGCGTCGAAGGCGCCGACCTGCACAACCTGCGCGGCGTGGCCGCGGAGTTCCCCACCGGGGTGCTGACCGCGGTCACCGGAGTCGCCGGGTCGGGGAAGAGTTCCCTGGTGGCCGGCGCCCTCGCGGCCGCCCACCCGGACGCGGTGGTGGTGGGCCAGTCCGCGATCGGCGCGTCGTCCCGCTCGACGCCGGCCACCTACCTCGGCGTGATGGACGCCGTCCGCAAGCGCTTCGCCGACGCCAACTCCGCCGAGCCGGGCCTGTTCTCCTTCAACTCCAAGGGAGCCTGCGGCGCGTGCGGCGGACGCGGCGAGACCACCACCGAGCTGGCGATGCTCGACCCGGTGACCGCGCCCTGCGACACCTGCGGCGGCACCCGCTACGACGCGGCCGTGCTCGCGCACACCCTGCGCGGCAAGAGCATCGTCGACGTCCTCGCGCTCACCGCCGAGGAGGCCGGCCGGTTCTTCACCGGCCGCGGTGAGCGCCGCATCGCCCGCGCCATGGCGTCGCTGTGCGAGGTGGGGCTCGGCTACCTCACGCTGGGCCAGGAGCTCGCGACCCTGTCCGGGGGCGAGCGCCAGCGGCTCAAGCTCGCCACCCGGCTCGGCGACACCGGGCAGCTGCTCATCATGGACGAGCCGACCACCGGGCTGCACATGGCCGACGTCGGCACCCTGCTCGGCCTGCTGGACCGCATCGTGGACGCCGGCAACACCGTGGTGCTCGTCGAGCACGACCTGGACGTCCTCAAGCACGCCGACCACGTCATCGACATGGGGCCGGGCGGCGGCCGGCACGGCGGCCGGGTGCTGTTCTCCGGCACCCCGGCGGACCTGCTCGGCCACCCCGGGTCGGTCACCGCCGAGCATCTGCGCCGCGACCTGGAGCGGTGAGCCGATCCCGGAGGCCGGATCCGGGTTGCCGGATCCGGCCATGGGCCTGGCGGCCGGGTGCGCCCGTGTGCCCCACCGGCCGCCACCGGGCACGGGAGCCCCGGAGGGAGCGGTAGCGGCGGCCAATCGGGGCCGCTTCACGGGGTTGTGCCGCCCTCACCGGGCGTGTCAGTCTTTTTCGGTTTCATCCGCGAGGGCGAAGGATTCCGACGCGGCCGCGCCGGCGTCCGCCCTCACCTCCTCAACCCGCTCACGAGGTGGACCGATGACCAGCAGATTCCCCCGACCCCCGCTCCGACGCAGACCCCGTTCCGGCCGCGCCCCGCTGCGCACCGCAGCCGCGCTGGCCGCCGCAGCCGCCCTCGCGCTCACCGCGCCGCTGCCCGCGGCCGCCGCCGTGCCGCCCGGCGGCACCACCGGGCAGGCCGTCGCCGAAGCCAAGCGCGCGCAGGCGCCGATCGCCCCCGGCGACCTCACCTTCGGCGCCGAGCCCCTGGCCGCCGCGGAGAGCGCCGCCGCCGACGCGGCGTCCGGCGCCGCCTGCAGCGTCAGCGCGGACGAGGCCACCGCGCTCACCCTCGCCCCCGTCTGGCCCGAGGTCGCCGCCGGCTCCACCGACGCGCCCTCCCCGATGACCCTGTCCCGCTACGACAACCAGGACGGCCTCTACGACCCCTCCGGCCGCGACGGCCTGTTCTTCAACCCCGGCGTCGGCCTCTGGCAGCTCGACTCGGCCGGCATGGGCGCCGGCAACGACGCCGGCCAGGCCATCGACGCCCAGTGGGCGGCCGGCAAGGTCGCCCCCGAGATCGTGGACCGCTACTGCTCCAACGTGAACGGCGGCAGCGCGCCGGCCGACGCCCGCGCCGACGCCTGGACGCCGTGGCACGCCTGCGACGACGGCGCCTGCGAAGACGTCTACAACCGCGCCCTGGACGGCGTCGTCGCCGACGACGGCGTCGGCCGCTATGGCGGCGCCGAGGCGCGCCGCTGCTTCTACGGCGGATCCGGGCACGACTGCCTCTACGTCGACCCCGCCGCCGCGCAGGGCACCGACTGGTGGACCCGCCCCGACGCGGGCGCCTCGCCCGTCCCGCGCCCGTTCTACGTGCTGACGTCCGGCGACTCAGAGGTGCGCGCGTGGATCGCCGACGACTCCGGCGCCGGCACCACCGTCACCGCCACCCGCCCGCTCGGCAGCAACGCCCGCACGTCGCTGTCCTGGTCCGACACCGACGCCCTCTGCGACCTCACCCAGTCCCGCGGCGACTGCTGACCCCGAACCCCAGCGGCGGGGCGGGCCGCGTGCCCGCCCCGCCGCTGCCGTTGCCGCTCGACCAGGGTGCACGCCGGCCCTGCGGCCCGGTTCAGGGGCGGCGGCCGCGGATGGTGCGGTATTCGAAGAACCAGGCCCGGAACTCGGGGGAGTGCAGCAGGGCGCGGAACCGCGCCAGCTCCTCGTCGGTGACGCCGGCGGCGCGCACCAGCGGGATCGCCTGGGCGAAGTAGTTCCACGCCAGCCGGGCGGGGGAGTTGCCGCCCCCCAGGGTGGCGGAGTAGGAGGCACTGTAGAGGTCGGTCAGGCCGGCTTCGCGCATGCACGCCTCGGCCCGGTAGACCCAGTCGAAGTCGAGCGCCACCTGGGCGCCGGCGACGCTGCGCGCGGTGTCGCGTACCCGCGCGAAAAGGGCGGCATCGTCGCCGGTGGGGGCCGCCACCACCTCACCGAGGCCGCTGACCTCGCCGATGACCAGCCGCCCGCCCGGTGCGAGCGCCGCGACCAGCTGCCGGACGATCTCCTCCCGCCGGCCCAGGTGCATCAGCAGCAGCCGGGCGTGGATCAGGTCGAACGGGCCGCCGGCGGGCACGCCGTCGCCGATGTCGTGCTGGCGGACCTCGACGTCGGGGCCGGGCGCGAGGTGGTCGAGCACCAGGTCGGCGGCGATGACCCGGCCCGACGGTCCGACCCGCCGGGCCAGCCAGCGGCTGATGCTGCCCCCGCCGGCCCCCAGGTCCAGGCAGGTGGCGCCCGGGCCGACCTGCGCCGCCTCCAGCGCTGCGACCGTCGGCGGGTCGTACAGCTCCTCCAGCAGGGTGAGCTGCTCCTTACCCAGGTCGGTGGCGCTGTCGAACATGTACTCGGTCATGGCTGCTCCTGTCTGGGGGCGCGTGTCCGCGGCGCAGGCGTCACACGCCGGCGGCTCCCGGGTGGGAGAAGGAGGGGGTGCGGAGGAAGCCGGCGAAAAGGACGGACGTGAGGACGAACATCCCCGCGCCGATGCTCCACGCGCCGAGCCCGCCGAGCAGCTGATCGCCGAAGGCGCGCGTCTGGACTGCTTCGGCGGCGGCGTAGCCGGCGCCGAGCATCACGAAGGCCCCGCCCACCTGGCCGAGCGGCGCGCAGACCAGCCGGAAGAGCTTCGGCCGGCGCGCCACGCGCCAGCACGCCACGCACACCCACCAGGTCCCTGCCAGTCCCAGTACGGCGGCCAGCATCCCGGCGCCGATGCCGATGCCCACGGCGGCGGTCGTCGCGGCAACGGTGAGCGCGATGGCCGCGGCCAATAACCGCTGGGCGGTTCGCCGCTGCACGGTCCCTCCCCGATGGTGTGCGGGCGGCCGAGTCCCGGGCCGCCCGCCCCCGCTCCGACCAGTGTCCCCCCGCCGGCCGGACAGCGGAAGCGCTGGCCCGAGGCCCTCCTCCATGACCGCCCCGGACCGCGCTCCCGCATGGCCCCAGGATGTCCGCCCCGCCTTTCTTCACCCTTACATCGGCGCCGCGGCTCCGCCGTGCGACCGCCCGATGCCGGTGGAAAGGGCGCTCCGGCGGCCCGAACCGGGGCAGATCCGCGTCCGCGGAGCCGGGCGAGGCGGCAGGCGGCTGCAGTCCTGTGCGCCCGCGCCGCTTCCGTTCCGCGGGCGGGTCCGGTGCGGCGCCCGTGCGCGTCTGGTTTCGGAGCGTAGTATCCGCTGTTCACCTGGTTATTCAGCGGGGAGGCCCCATGGCGGCAGCGTCCGGTCCCGGGAGCGCGATGGCAGGAGGGCGGCGGTGACCGGCATCGGGATCGCCGCCACCGGGCCCTACTCGTTTGCCGCCGGCGCCCGTTTCCTGGAGGGGTTCGCGCCCGCCGCCTACGAAGCCAGTAGCGGCGGCGTCCTGCGCATCGCCTTTCCCGCCGACGACGCCGCCTCCGTCGTCGGCGCCGCCCTGCGCGGGCCCGGCGGCCCGGGCCGCCGGGACGAAGACGCGCCCGCCGTCACCGCGGAGCTCTCTGCCCCGCCCGGCGCACCGGCGCCCGATCCGGGCGCGGCCCGAAGCCAGCTCGCCCGCATCCTCTCCCTCGACGTCGACGGCTCCGACTTCCCGGCCGCCGCCGCCGGCGACGCCGTCGTCTCCGACCTCCTGCGCGACCACCCCGGCCTGCGCCCCGTGTGCTTCTTCTCGCCGTATGAGGCCGCCTGCTGGGCGGTCATCGGCACCCGTGTCCGCATGGCGCAGGCCGCCAAGGCCAAGGCGCGCATCGCACGCGAGCACGGTGCCACCGCCGACGTCGCGGGCGATCCGGTACACGCCTTCCCCGTCCCCGCAGTGCTGCGCACCCTCGAGGGCATCACCGGCCTGCCCGCCGCCAAGACCGAGCGGCTGCACGGGCTGGCCGACGCTGCGCTGGACGGCCGCCTCGACGCCGCCGCGCTGCGCGCCCTGCCGGTCGTTGACGCCCTCGCGGCCCTGCGCGCGCTGCCCGGCATCGGGCCGTTCGGCGCCGAGCTGGTGCTGATCCGCGGCGCCGGCCACCCCGACGTCTTCCCCCGCCACGAGCCGCGGCTGCTGCGCGAGATGGCCGCCGCCTACCGGCTGCCCGACCCGGACGGCGACCCCGCCACGGTCGACCGGCTCGCCGAGCACGCCGAGCGGTGGCGGCCCTATCGCAGCTGGGTGGCGTTCCTCTTCCGCGCCCGCGCCGAAGAGCGCGCCGCCAGCGCCGCGATGGCCCGCCCGCGTGCTGACGGAGGCACCGAATAGGCCCGCCAGGCGGAGGCGATCCCATCCGGCCCTTCCACGGAATCCCCACACGGTTTGTTTCTTGCAAGGGAACTGCTGAAAGTGCAGTCGCGGCGATGCCTGCGGGGCCACCCGCGCGCTCGACCCCGCGCGGCGCCGCCCCGGAGCCCTCCTCGCCGCGCTCGGAACATGGGGCGCGCGCACCCCGGTCGACCTGGCCTCCCAGGGGTTCAGCCCGGCCTCGTCCACCCTGTCGTTGAAGACCGCCTGCGACACCGCGTCGGCGGCCGCGTTCTTCTCCTGTCTTCCCCCGCCCGATCCCTTCGAGGAAGGTCCGCCATGAGCAGTGCCGCGAGCAAGGTCGCCGCCGACATCTCCATGTCCCTGGACGGCTACGTCACCGGGCCCGGGCCCGACCTGGAGCACGGCCTGGGGCGCGGGGGAGAGGCGCTGCACGACTGGGTGTTCGCCTCGCACGATTCGCCCGGCGACCGCCGGTTCATGGAGGCGGCGGCCGAGGCCACCGGCGCCGTCGTCATGGGCCGCCGCACGTTCGACTTCGTCGACGGCCCGCACGGCTGGAACGGTGCGATCGGCTACGCCTACGACCAGGAGATCCCCGCAAGCCCGCCGGTCTTCGTCGTCACCCACGCGGCCCCCGGAAGCCCCCGCCACCAGAGCGGATTCACCTTCGTCACCGGCGGCGTCGCCGACGCCGTCGCGGCCGCCCGCGCGGCGGCCGGCGCGCGCGAAACGGTCATCATGGGCGGCGCCTCGGTGATCGGGCAGGCCGTCGCCGGGGGACTCGTCGACGAGCTGCGCATCCACCTCTCGCCGGTGCTCATGGGCGGCGGAACCCGCCTGTTCGACCACGTCGACCGGCGCCTCCTGCTCGCCCAGCAGGACGCGGTGGCCACCGGGCGCGCCGTCCACCTGACCTACCGGCCGCGCTAGCCGCGCGGGGGACACCGCCGTGCTTCAGCCGGGCGGGCTAGGGTGCAGTCCAGTGGCGGGCCGCAGCGTCCGTACCGCTCGCGCCGGCGAGCGCCGGAGAGCCGACAGCCGGGAGGCACAGTGACCGACGAGCCGCGCACCGGGCCCACCAACTCCCTCGCCGACGCAGGGCTCAGCGTCGGCCACGCGCAGCGCGTGGGGGACGGCTGGCGCACCGGTACCAGCGTGGTCCTGGCATCCGAAGCCGGCGCGGTGGGCGGCGTCGACGTCCGCGGCGCAGCGCCCGGCACCCGCGAGACCGACCTGCTCGACCCGCGCAACCTCGTCGAGCGCGCGCACGCCGTCGTGCTGAGCGGCGGCTCCGCTTTCGGACTGGACGCGGCCACCGGCGTGGTCGCGCGCCTCGCCGACGCCGGCCGCGGCATCCGGATGGGCGGTCCCGGCGAGGTCGTGCCGATCGTGCCCGCCGCCGTCATCTTCGACCTGGGCCGCGGCGGCCGGTTCCGCGCCACCCCCGGGGCCGGTCTCGGGGCCGAGGCCCACGACGCCGCCCTCGCACTGCCCGCCGGCGCCGCACCCGCGCAGGGCTCGGTCGGCGCCGGCACCGGGGCCCGCGTCGGCGGCCTCGCCGGCGGCACCGGCAGCGCCAGCCTCGTATTGTCCTCCGGGGCCACGGTGGCCGCTTTCGCCGTGGCCAACGGCGCCGGCAGCGCCGTCGACCCGCGCACCGGCGCCGTCTACGGCGCCGAGGACGAGGTCGGCGGCGAATTCGGCGGTGCGCCGCAGCCCGCGGCAGGCGAGCTCGCCGCCTGGTCCGGCCCTGCGCCGCTGAGCGCCCTGGCAGGCGGCGCCGCCAACACCACCATCGGCGTCATCGCCACCGACCTGCTGCTCACCAAGGCCCAGGCGCAGAAGCTCGCCGGCGTCGCGCACGACGGCCTCGCCCGCGCCGTGCGCCCCGCCCACACCATGGTCGACGGCGACACCGTCTTCGCGCTGTCCACGGGCGAGCGCGCCCCGGACTTCGCCGAGTTCCAAGAGCTGCTCGCGGCCGCCGCACCCACCTTCGCCCGCGCCATCGCCCACGGCGTCTACGCCGCCGCGGGAGCGCCCGGAGCCCCTGCCTACCGCGACGTGTTCCCCTCCGCCTGCGCCGCCCGGTAACAGGCCCGCCCGGGCGGAGGCGGCGGGACCGGCCGCCCGGTGCGGCGCCGCTCCGGACCCTGCGGCGGCCGCGGGGGGCGGGGAGCATAGGCCGAGCTCCCGCCCGGCGCACGGCAGCTCGGAGCGCCCGCCGGACACTCCGCGTCCCCGGTTCTCCACTCTCCGTTGGCAGCGGTACCCACACGCCCTGCCACTGTGACGAAGCGCCTCTTGACCGGCGCAGACTCCGGTGCCAAGGTGGTGCGTCGTCCGGCTCCGCGCACCCGGCGGCGGCCGACGTCGGCTGAGGAGGACCCGATGCGGTGGAGCCCTGCACTACTGGGGTGGGCGGGTGCCCTCGGCGCGGGGTCCCTGGTGCTCTCCGGCTGCTCGGCCGGCTCGGGCGCCGGCTCCGACGACACCGGCACGCTCGCCGTCGGCTTCACCGCCGAGCCCGCCAGCTTCGACTTCACCCGGGACGACGGCGTCGCCATCCCCGAAGTGCTCCTCAGCAACGTCTACGAGGGCCTCGTCAAACTCAGCCCGGAGGGCGAGATCGAGCCGCTCCTCGCCGAGGACTGGGAGATCTCCGAGGACCGCACGGAGTACACCTTCACCCTGCGCGAGGGCGCCACCTTCTCCAACGGCGCCCCCTTCACCGCCGACGACGTCGCCTTCAGCATCGAGCGCGCCCAGGAGGAGTGGACGGTCGCCGTCGCCGACGCGATGGACGCCGTCGAAGAGGTCGAGCCGGTCTCCGACACCGAGGTCCGCATCCGGCTGGAGGAGCCCAGCAACAGCTGGCTGTACGCGATGACCACCCGCGTCGGCGCCATGTTCAGCCCCACCGGGGTCGACGACCTCGCCGCCGAGCCGGTCGGCACCGGGCCCTACACCGTCGTCGACCGCACCCGCGGCGACTCGATCGAGCTCGCCGTCCGGGACGACTACTGGGGCGACGCCCCGGCCGTGGACGCAGTCGAGTTCCGCTACTTCGACGACCCCACCGCGCTCGGCAACGCCCTGTCCACCGGCGAGCTCGACGTGGTCAGCGCCATCGGCTCCGCCGACGACCTGGAGCGGTTCACCTCCGAGGACCGCTTCCGCCTGATCGAGGGCACCACCAACGGCGAGGTCGTCCTCGGCCTCAACCAGCGCCGCGAGGCCTTCACCGACGACAGGGTCCGCCAGGCCATCGCGCACGCCGTCGACCGCGACGCCATCCTGGACACCGTCTGGAACGGCCACGGCACCGCCATCGGCAGCATGGTGCCGCCCACCGACCCCTGGTTCACCGACCTCACCGGCACCTACCCGCACGACCCGGAGCGCGCCGAGGAGCTCCTGGACGAGGCCGGCGCCACCGACCTCTCGCTCGACTTCCGCGTGCCCAACCTCCCCTACGCGATGAGCACCGCCCAGGTCGTGCAGTCGCAGCTGGAGGAGGTCGGCATCACCACCGAGATCGAGCCGCTGGAGTTCCCCGCGGTCTGGCTGGAGGACGTCTTCTCCGGCCACGACTACGACCTCACCCTCATCCAGCACACCGAGGGCCGCGACCTGCCGATGTTCGGCGACCCCGACTACTACTGGGGCTACGACAGCGACGCCCTGCGCGAAGAGCTCGACGCCGCCGACCGCGGCACCGAGGCCGAGCAGACCGAGCACATGGAGGAG
Source organism: Nocardiopsis coralliicola (assembly GCF_054779695.1). Taxonomy (NCBI): domain Bacteria; kingdom Bacillati; phylum Actinomycetota; class Actinomycetes; order Streptosporangiales; family Nocardiopsidaceae; genus Nocardiopsis; species Nocardiopsis coralliicola. The sequence continues at coordinate 85,943 of NZ_BAAGXT010000025.1, forward strand.
GCGTCGCGCATCCTCGCCGAGGACGTCGCCGCCGTGTTCCTCTACCTCCAGCCCAGCCTGATCGTCGCCGACGCGCGGGTGCAGGGCCTGCCCGAGAACCGGGTCACCGAGTCCTTCGACGTCACCGCCCTCTCCTGGGGGTGAGCCCGCCCCGCCCGCGCGCCGGGCGGGGGAGCACACGGCACACCGCGCGCGGCGGGCGCGGCCGAGGACCGGGATCGGAGGTGGGGATGCTCCTGCAGCTGCTGCGCCGCACGCTGGTGTTCGCGGCCAGCGTCGCCGTCGCCACCGCCGCCGTCTTCGCGTTCCTGTCGGTACTGCCCGGCGACGCCGCCCGCGTCGCGCTGGGCACCGGCGCCACCGAAGAGGCCGTCGCCCGCATGCACGCCGAGTTCGGCACCGACCGCCCCGCCGCCGTGCAGTACGCCGAGTGGGTGGGCGGCCTCGCCACCGGCGACTTCGGCCGGTCCTACGTCAACGGCGAGGAGATCGGCCCGCGCATCGCCGACCGCTTCGGCGTCACGCTCTGGCTGGTCGGCTCGGCCATGGTGATCGCGCTGGCCATCGCGGTCCCGCTGGGCGTTGCCGCGGCGCTGCGCCACCGCGACGCCGCCGGCACGGTCCTCTCCGGGATCAGCCAGGTCGGCATCGCCGTGCCCAACTTCCTCGCCGGAATCCTGCTGATCACCGTCTTCGCGGTGCAGCTGCGCTGGCTGCCGGCCGGCGGCTGGACGCCGCCCGCGGAGGACCCGGCCGCCTTCCTGTCCCGCCTGGTGCTGCCCGCCGTCTCCCTCGGCCTGGTGCAGGGCGCCGTGCTCACCCGCTACGTCCGCTCCGCGGTGCTCGACGTGCTGCGCGAGGACTACATGCGCACCGCGCGCGCCAAGGGCCTCGGCCCCGTCAGCGCGCTGCTCCGCCACGGCCTGCGCAACGCCGCTGTCCCGGTGGTCACCGTGCTCGGGCTGCAGCTCGCCACACTGCTCATCGGCGCCGTCGTCATCGAACGGGTCTTCGTGATCCCCGGCCTGGGCAGCCTGCTCCTGGACGGGGTCGCCGACCGCGACCTGCTGCTGGTGCAGGGCGTCGTTCTAGTCCTCGTCGTCGCCGTCCTGCTCATCAACTTCCTCGTGGACCTGCTCTACACCGTGCTGGACCCGCGGCTGAGGAGGGTCCGGTGACCGCACCCGAATCGGCCGGCCCCGACCGGCCGCCCCGCGCGCCCGCCGATCCGCCCGGAGCCCCGGCCCGGCGCGCCCGCCGCCTCCCAGCCGCGCTGGC